>JAOZQV010000309.1 GCA_029932035.1 Deltaproteobacteria bacterium
AGGTAACATGATGATATCACCTGCTTTATTGTTATGGAAAGGCTGAGCTTCATGGAAGTTATGTTGCCAGTTTTGTTATGTTGTATTTTACTTATCTATCTTCTTAAAAGGGAGACTTTGAAAAAGTCCTTCTACTTTTCATATTCTTGTTGTACTTTTTGGTTAAATTCAGGAATCATCCCTTCAATCTTCCCCCTATGAGTTTTCTTCTGTTCTTAACACATCCCTGATCTGTCATTTACTATCTATGGATCTGCTTTTTGTTTTTCGTCGTTGAACGGTTCGGATGAGGTTATGGTTTTTCCCGGAGGGAAGCCATGAATCAAAAGATCCGATGTGCAAATCGAAAATGCAGGCGTCTTTTTCTTCCGGATCCTCGGGTAAAGAACCACCGATACTGTGACAGAGAAGGTTGCCAGCGTGTTAGGAGAAACCGTTGGCAGCGCCAAAAGATGAAAGATGATCCCCGATACCGAAAGGATCAGCAGGAGAGTCAGCAATGTTGGACAGAACAAAACCGGGATTACTGGCAAAGATATCGGGATCAACACCCGGCGTATACGGAACGTAACCGGCTGTTACAAAAGGACCGGGATCAAAGACGCCGATCTGATAATCTTGCAAAGATGGACGCGTTAAACCCAAAATCCCATGTAAAAGCGGGGAGTTACTATTTAATTCCTGGCACAGCAGATCTTGCAAAGATGGACGCGTTATCGCATAAATATCTCCTCATTCCAATTGGTTAGCCAGTTCTTGCAAAGATGGACTCGATAGCATTGCCATTTTGGGTTCTTATGTTGAGGTAAAGGAGGTGAAACATGATTCAAAAGACGCCGCTTGTTCCTCACCGGGTCCGCAAGATCAACGGCAGCTTTGCCTTTATTGAGCATCGGTTTTTGCGTGATGGCTTTTGGAGCAGTCTCGATCACCATGAACTGGTGCTCTATTTATTTCTGGTCATCGTGGGGGACCGAAACGGCATCTCCTTCTATTGCTATGACAGGATCTGCACGCTTCTTGGGATTTCTGTCGATGATTACATCTTGGCCAGAAACGCTCTGATCGCAAAAGACCTGATCGCCTTTGATGGCAGAGTCTTTCAGGTGTTATCCCTCCCAGAAAAGGTCGTTGAGACTTCCCGGCAACCTCTGAAGAACCCGGAAGAAATGAAAAGGCATGACCCTGCCACCATCCATCGACTCATTGTTCATTCCTTAGGTGAAAACCATGACTGAAACGACAGATAAGGCCCATCAAGACCATTCTCCAGATAGAGCCCTGGAGCAAGCGATCGACGAGTATCTCTTATGGATGGAAGATGAAGGATATAACCTTAGAAGCTATGAAAATCATAAGGAAACCTTGCGTCAGTTTCTCGATTTTATAAGGCACGGGGAATTTGAGTGGAATGACATTTTTACCTTGGATACGCTCAAGGCTTTCCAGAAACGCCATGGGTTAACCCAGGCACACGGAGTCAGAGGACTTTCCCGCTATCTTTCTGAGCGCAAAAGGATCAGACGACCCATAGAAAGGATCCATCACCGGTTGCCGCCAATCTATGAAGAATATCTGACTTATCATGAACAAAGCCGACAGGCCCCTTATAAGCATATCAAGCAGATCGCAGCAGTCTTTGCCTCTTTACACAATTACCTGCAAAGTCGTGGCATCGATCTTTCGTCATTGGAGATTGAGCACATCGATGCCTTTCTGGGGGACTTTTTTGAGCCCTTTAAACCGGCCACATGCAGGGCCTACCGTTCCATGCTCCGGGGCTTTCTCAGGTATTTGCACCAGGATCGGAATATCCTCAAGAGAGACCTTGCCGCCCTCATAAAAAGCCGGCGGTCCTATTCTCAGGCCAAACCACCCAGGTTCCTGCGCCCCCAGGAAATCCAAACCCTTTTTGCCGGTCTTAAGCTTTCTACCCCGAGGGATCTTCGGGCCTACGCTATGGTCCACCTGGCCTATTATTTAGGGCTGAGGCCCTTTGAGATCGTCAAGATCAAACTGGATGACATTTCTTTTGCAAAAAGAGAGTTGACCCTCAAAGAAAGAAAGGGCGATAACCCCATGACCCTTCCTGTCCCTGAGCATACCATCAAGGCCATAGCCGCCTACATACTTAAAGGCAGGCCCAAAAGCAACCGAAGGACCCTTTTCTTAAATCTTTACGCTCCCCACCGGCCGATGCGTCCAAATAGCGCGGGCTGTTGCATCAAGGAATGCATGAGGCGAGTCAATCTCCCCTCAACCGCATACTGGTTACGACACACCTATGCTCAGAATCTCCTTGAAAGCGGTGTCACGATATTTGAGATCATGGAGATGATGGGCCACGACAAGATCGAGTCAACCAATAACTATCTTCATATCCATGTCAAGCTGATGCGAAAGGTGCTTTTCCATGAAGAGATTTGAAAGCTTTATGGCCCGGGAACTTGAACAATACGTGGCCTATCGAAAACATCTGGGCTATGCCAAAGACGGATTAAGGACTTCCCTCTCAGCCTTCGACCGTTATCTGAAGGACCAAAACGCTGATTGGGATGTGATGCAACCCTCATTTTTTCTTCAGTTGAGAGCAAACATCAAAAACCACCCGAACACGGTGAATGGGATTTTCTCTGCAATCCGCAGCTTTTTTGACTTTTTGATGCGTCAGGGCATGTATGAACATAACCCTGCACAAGATATCCCGCCTCTCCCGCAGAAGCACTTTATCCCTTTTGTTTTCTCCCCCAAACAAACCGACCAACTGCTGCGGGCGATCTGCAAACGGTTACGCAAAACGCAAAAGCATTTTTTGACAGACGTCTCAAAATACCTGGCCATCCTGCTCATGGCGCGTTGCGGGATGAGAATCTCAGAGCCCATAAGGTTGCTGCGAACGCACTATAGGACCGATGATGGAACCCTCTACATTGAGAAGACCAAGTTTAGAAAAGACCGGTTGATCCCCGTTCCCAAAGTGGTCATAAGGGAAATCGAAAACTATCTTTCCATGCGCCAGTCTTTGATGCCCCATGACAAAAACCCCTATCTCCTTGCCGACAACCATCAAAAAGGGCTAAGAGGTTACCAGATTCGGGATGTTTTCCATCAGGCAGTGACAGATATCGGCCTTGCAGGATCAAAGCAAGCCATCGGGAACGTCACCTTTGGGTACCCCATCCCTCACAGCCTTAGACACGCATTTGCCATAAATACGCTGAAACGGATTAAGGACCGAGGGGAATCCACCCAATATGCCTTGCCTGTTCTGGCTGCTTACATGGGACATCGTAAATATCGCTACACTCATGCATACCTGAAAGTTTCCGATGCAAAGCACATTGCCGGACTGATCGCATTCTCCAAATCTCGAATGGATCAACTATGAAACTGGCTCCCTTACTCCACGAGTTTTTTGACAGGTACCTCCCTTACATCAAGGGAACCAGCCTTCATACCATCAAGAGCTATCGGGATGCCTTTAAGCTCTTTCTCCCTTTTGCCGCAAAATACCATCACATCAAGGTCGCCTCTCTTAGAGAGGAGCACCTTTGCATTGAGGTGGTTCTGAATTTCCTCGATGATCTGGAGCGAGACCGGAATAATATTGCAAAAACCCGCAATCAGCGCCTTGCGGCACTCAAATCCTTCGCTAAAATGATCCGTTTTATGTATCCGGAAAAGCGAGAGGTGGCCGACAGGATTATCAATATCCCACAAAAGCGCACCCAGAAAGCCCTGATCGGCTTCCTTTACGAGGAAGAAATCCTCAAGGTCTTCGAGGCAGTGGATCTCAAAAGAAAGGACGGCCTTCGGGATTATGCCTTGCTCCATCTCCTTTATGACGCAGGCGCCAGGGCCAGTGAGATTACAACGCTGAAGATTGAATACCTCAATCCCCAGGAAGAAACCCTCGCCATTTTAGGCAAGGGAAATCGCTACCGTATCATCCATCTTGAGCTCAAAACCGTTCAGCTTCTCCAACTCTATATCAAAAAATACCGTGTAACCCCAAAGCCCCCTTATCAAGACCGTATCTTCATCAGCCAGCGCAGTGAAGCACTGACACGCCACGGCATCTACCGAATCTGCAGAAAGTATCTTGAAAAGGCACTTCCCAAAAAGCGCCTCAAAAACATCAATCCCGTACACAGCTTTCGCCACTCCTGTGCGGTACACATGCTTTATCGTGGCGACTCCGTCACAGATATCAAGAATCATTTAGGCCATGACAACGTACAATCCTCAACCCTTTACCTCCATTTGGATCTCAGACGAAAACGACAGGCTCAGGACCGCTTTGTTCAGCACATGCAATCGGTTTTGGTCGATGATCACAAGATAGAAGAGTTGCTTCAATCGGAGAATAAAGGGGACATCATGGCTTGGCTGGATAGCCTCTAATTGGATTGTACGCCCCATGGCGAATGCCGATAACCCATGGAAATTTGCAAAATGCTATGTTGCAAGTGTGCCACTTAACATCATTGAAATACCCCACAACCTGCTGGATTTTTTGCCAATCTCCAATATCCAGCCTCACACGCCAAATATCCTTCATTTTCTATGGGTTAGGACAACTCGCAACATAATGGCAGATATCGCAAGGTTACATAATGCCAAAATCTGGTCTATAGTCCGCAGGA
>JAOZQV010000310.1 GCA_029932035.1 Deltaproteobacteria bacterium
ATATCCGTTGAGCAGAAAACATGCCGTCATGACCGGATGTCACGGCTTTAAAAAGAGACCTTTGAAAAACGTTCCCTTTCGCCCAATCTCTGCGTTGCATTCGGATTTCAATCCTCGAAATATTTAGTATATTCCTGTGGTTAAAATCCTCATGCGCCTTGATCTTGAACGAAATTGAACATTTTTCAAAGGTCTCTAACAAGGAAGTTATTTCGTTCAGGCACTTATTTACCTCTCTGCCTGCGCTTCCATTTACCCCGTAAACAGGAAAAGATGCTGGCTAAGGAAATAACGAGAAGGGCGATTGCAAACAGGTCTCCAAAGCGGCTGTAGAATGTCAGGGAGGAACCAGACAAAGTCAGGGCATGTTCTAATACCTCTTCGGAAAAGAGATTGCTCTCGGAAAGGATGGTTCCCTGGGGCCCTATGAAGGCGCTAAACCCGGTGTTTGCGGCCCGTATCATAGGTCTTTGGTTTTCCACGGAGCGGAATACGGCCATGCTGAGATGCTGGTAGGGGGCGCTGGTCATACCGAACCAGGCATCGTTTGTGATGTTGACAAGGACATTTGCTCCTTCTCTTACGAGGGTCCTGGCCAATTCCGGGAAGACGGCCTCAAAGCATATCAGGATTCCCGCTGAAAGATCCCCGGTCCTTAGAGGAGCCAACTTATCCCCTGTGGCGAAATCACCGGCGGCCTGGACTAAGTGGTTGATAAATGGCAGGTATTTTTTTAAGGGGACATATTCACCAAAGGGCACAAGGTGCATCTTGTCGTAAAACTGGACCTGTTGAATCTCCGGTGTGATCATATAGGCACGGTTGTAGTACCTTATTGTGCCCCGGATACGTTTGTAGGCCGGGCTGCCGAAGAGGAGAATAGCCCCCGACTTATCTGCAAGCGAAAATATTTTTGGAGAGAACTCCCGGCTATCCTGGAAAAAAAAGGGTAGCGATGTCTCTGGCCACACAATTAATTGGGGTTTAAATGCCCTGGTAGAGCGGGTCAATCGTTTGTAGGTTCTTATGGTCTCCATCTGGTATGCTGGATCCCATTTGACAGACTGGTTAATGTTGGCCTGTATGATAGCTGCGTTTATATGGTAGCCGCTCTTTTCGCCTGCCCTGTTAACGGAGAGGTGGTGATGCCCATATATCAATGCCCCGATCAGGAAGATGGAAAGAAGTGGGAGGCTCCATTTGAGAGAGGCATTGGTCTCGTGGTGACGCCTTGTAAGCATGCGGAAGATGAGTCCGTTTGCAAAGACAATTAAGAAAGAGATGCCGTACACCCCAAAAAGATCTGAAATTTGAATTAGATATAGCTGCTCATATTGGGTATACCCTAAGAGGCACCAGGGAAAACCAGTTAAAAGATGCCCCTTCAGGTATTCTATGGCAACCCAGAAACACGCCATTAGAATAATAGAGAAACGGGAATCCTTGAGGCAGGTTGTTAAACAGGCAAAGAGGGCAAGATAGAGTGAGAGGTAAAGGGAGAGGAGTAGAAGTGCGAAAAGGGCAACAAAGATATTCAGGTTTCCGTAGCGTCCGAGCACTACTATGATCCAGTAAATCAGAGTAAGATAGTGGATCAGGCCAGAAACAAGACCTAATCTGAAGGCCTTATAAGGCGATGCGGTTTCAATGCTTTTCAGGAGGGGAATCAGGGCAAACCATGCAACAAATGAAAGGTGTCCGGGAGGGAAGGCTAATGTCAATAGGACACCGGACAGGATAGCAAGGAGTAGATTGCGTAATGAAGAAGAGGCTTGTCTTGTAATCATACCCGTAACTGCCTTTGTAATTAAGGAACGACTATGGGGCTTCCTCCTCTGGGGAACCTGGTTCATCCTTGCGGGTAATCAAGACCTCCTCAATTTTTCGATCGTCCCCCTTTTTAATTATCATTTCAATGTCTTGGAACGATACCTTTTCGTTCACTTCCGGTATTCTTCCGATGAGGTGAATTAGAAAGCCACCTACTGATTCAAAGTCTCCCTCTGGCAGGTCTATTTTGAGTTGTGCTCCTAATTTTTCCACCTCTAAACGGGCATCTACCAAAATAGATCCATCGTCAAGCACCTCTAACAGGGGCTCTTCGTGATCATGCTCATCCATGATTTCCCCGACAATTTCCTCTAAGATATCTTCAATGGTGATAATGCCGGCAGTGCCCCCATACTCATCAGTAACTATAGATAAGTGGGTCATTTTTTCTTGCATGTCTTTCAGGAGATCACTGACTCGCCGGTTTTCAGGCACAAAAAAGGGCTTTCTGAGGATATCAAGGGAGATCCTGGAATCAGGATTTTCGCCTAAGAGTTTGAGAAGATCCTTTGAGTGAAGGATCCCCACAATGTGATCAATATCGTCTTTGTGAATGGGGATTCTGGTATGCCCGCAATTCGTGACGAGATCAATGATTTCACCAAGGGTGAAATCTACTGAAGCGGAGGAGATTTCGGTCCGGGGAATCATTATGGAGTGGGCCGCTGTCTCTTTGAGGTCGAGCACGCCGTAGACCATATGGGATTCTTCATTGGTGATAAGACCCTTGGCCTGACCTTCATCCATAAGGTCATGGATTTCCTCAGCCAGATCGTTGCTGTGGTCTAAGCGTGTCTTTTTCTTGATCAAGGATTTGATTAGGCCAAAAAATCCCTGTTCAGAGTCATCTTCCAAAAGTATTCTTTTTCTCCTTTTTATGATTTTGCGATTGAAGGAATTTTAGAAAGACTTTATTTTCATCCCTGTTCAATGTCAAGTTTTTTGGAGTTTCAGGCTTTGGCAGGTCAAAATATTTCTTGACTGCTGGAATTAACTATATTATCTTGCTATACGGCACAGTAAATGGATGGGCTATAATGGAGTACTGAGCGGGCATAGCTCAGTTGGTAGAGTACAAGCTTCCCAAGCTTGGTGTCGCGGGTTCGAACCCCGTTGCCCGCTCCATTACTTGTTAGTAGGTTTTGACGTTATTCCCCCTTTTTGAGGTTGTCAACCGGTTTTAAGAGCGATTGATCTACTTCGGATTGCGGACACTGCGTTGGTTTTTCATAATTCCTTCTATATTTTATTCAAAGGATCTTATGTAATAGAGCGCTTTACAATTTAGTCTGCAAAGGGGAAGCGGGCGTCATAGCCCGCTTTTTTGTTTTATAGGATTGAGATTCAGGCTATGTTAGAAGTGACCGGCCCGGTTATGAAAGAGGTAACCGCCCTTATTGAACCGATTCTTGATGAGATGGAGATTGAACTGGTTGATATTGAATATCTTTCTGAACATGGCAGGTGGATACTCAGGATCTATGTGGATCAGTCTGGAGGAATCACCTTAGATACCTGCGCCGAGGTGAGCAGAGAGATCGGCGATCTGATTGAAATCAAAGATATTTTCCATCAAGGATATGTCCTGGAAGTCTCATCTCCGGGCATCAACAGACGCCTTAAAAAGGAAAAGGATTTTGAGAGGGCTGTTGGAAAGAACATCAAAATAAGGATGGCCACCCCCCTTGAAGGGCAGCGAAATTTTAGAGGCAGCCTGCAATCCTTTCAGGACGGGATTTTGTGTCTGAGGGTAAAAGATGATTTGATTTTGCTTTCTTATAGGGATGTTGAAAAAGCTAATTTGGTGTATGATTTTTAGAATTGAAGAATTTAGCGTTTTATGGAGCTTAAGTGATGATTTCGGATTTGAAAAGGGTTATTGACCAGGTAAGCCGTGAAAAGGGTGTTGAACAGAATGTCTTGATAGAAGCGCTTGAGGAGGCAGTGAAGGCAGCAGCTCGCAAGAAATTCGGCCCGGATTACGATCTCGAGGTCAGGTATAATGAGGACGCGGGGGAGATTGAGGCCTTCGAATTCAAGGAAGTCGTTGAGGAGGTAACAAACAAAAATCTTCAGATATCCCTCAAGGATGCCCACGAAATGGATTCCGAATCTGAAGTAGGGGACAGCCTCGGGGCCAAGATGGATACTGACGCTTTTGGAAGAATCGCAGCCCAATCAGCCAAACAGGTGATAATGCAGCGCCTGAAAGAGGCTGAGAGAGATATGGTCTTTGAGGATTTTAAAGACCGGCGTGGCGAGGTCCTCAACGGGATCGTGCAGCGATTTGACAGGGGCGGAATTATTGTCAATGTGGGGAGGGCAGAAGCCGAGCTGCCACAAAAGGAGCAGATGCCGAGGGAGTCTTACAGACAGGGCGACCGAATCAGGGCATATATCTTAGAGGTAAAACAGTTCAGCCGTGGGCCGCAGATTATACTTTCCAGGACCCATCCAAATTTTTTGGCGATCCTGTTTGAAAATGAAGTCCCCGAAATCTCTGAAGGTATCGTGCAAATAATGCAGGTCGCCCGAGAACCTGGAGCCAGGGCCAAGATTGCGGTAAGTTCTAAAGACCCTGATGTGGATCCGGTGGGGGCGTGTGTAGGCATGAAGGGGAGAAGGGTCCAGGCAGTGGTACAGGAACTGCGCGGGGAGAAGATAGATATTGTCACATGGGACCCTGATTCAGCAAAATTCATATGTAATGCCTTGGCGCCCGCTGAAATTACGAGGGTCATCGTAGATGAAGAAAACCGCAGTATGGAAGTAGTGGTCCCCGATGACCAGTTGTCATTGGCAATAGGAAAA
>JAOZQV010000311.1 GCA_029932035.1 Deltaproteobacteria bacterium
GGGATTAGGGACCTGAGGATCTATTATCAGTGCTGGTTGCCGGAAATGGAGCCAAGGGCTGTGCTATTGATTGTACATGGTCTGGCAGAACATAGTGGGAGGTATATGAACGTTGTCAATCATTTTGTCCCGCTGGGCTATGCCGTATATGGTGTCGACCATATAGGACATGGCAAGTCGGATGGCTCACGGGTGTATGTGCAGCAATTTGAGGATTTTACAGATACACTCAAGACCTTCTACGACATGATTCGCGACTGGCATCCGGAAAAACCGATTTTTCTGGTAGGACACAGCATGGGTGGTCTGATAGGTTCAATTTATCTTCTCGATCATCAGGATGAGCTGTCGGGCGCGGTTCTCTCCGGGCCAAGTGTCAAGGTGCCGGACAACATCTCATCGGCTACCATTTTAGCGGGGAAGCTATTTTCCATCTTTGTGCCCAAACTCGGATTGATTGCCTTAGAGGCAGAGGGTGTGAGCCGGGACCCGGCAGTGGTGCAGGCTTATCTCGATGATCCCCTGGTGTACACAGGAAAAACTACAGCGCGGCTCGCTGGTGAACTCCTCAAGGCAATGAAGCGTGTTACTGTTGACGCGTCTAAGATTACATTGCCGATTTTGATTGTGCAAGGGGGTGAAGACAGACTGGTAGATCCGGATGGAGCCCAGATGCTTTATGATACGGTCGGCTCCGTCGATAAAACGCTAAAGATCTACGAAGGCTTGTATCACGAAGTATTTAATGAACCCGAACACCACAAGGTATTGGGAGGTGTTGAAGCGTGGCTGGAATCACGACACAAAACCTCCACAAATCTCTAAGTCCCAGGAGACGAGCTTACCGCCTCCACTGTAAACTCACTCAAATTATCCGGCAGGTTATCAAATACGATCATAAAAGGAATAGTTGCCCCTGACGATAAATTGAAATTCTTTCTTGCCATACCGTCACGATTATTCATCGCTTTCTTCACCTCTTCAAGCGGCAGAGTCTTGATCTCTTCCTCAGTAAATGTATTACCGGCGTAAGACTGCTTAGACCTAACCACCTTCCCCTTGTTATCAAGGATGTTTCCTTTTATTAGAATATGACTCCTGGGCTTTGGATATTTGCTGCCAACCACTCCCCGAATCACAAAGAGACGTCCGCCCTTTTCAGAATCAACAAAGGAACCGGTCACCGAACTGAACTCAAGAAGACGGACACCAGGATCAACCCGCTCTTTCTTCTCAGGGGACTTCAGAAAGGAGGATACGGAATTGTCCAGAAAGGAATGGACGGGGGAAAGAAAAGAGCGGACAGGTGTAGGAATTAACTCCGGTTTCCAATAATTGATTGCAACGACTGCACCCAAAAGCCCTAAAAGAATCACAACAAATATAATAATAAATGCCCATTTAGAGGACTTCTTTTTGGATAGGTCCTTTTTCTTCGGTTCAGCAGCCCTTTCATGCTCCTCGCTCCGATCATCGGTGTTATCCAACGTAAGAAAATCAACTGCAGGATCATAGGCCGAACGCTCTGCCCCTCCCATCGTGTCTCCCATCAAATCCTGATTATCTTCAAACTCTTTCTTCGTTTTTTCCGGCAATTCTCCGGCAGGCTCTTGAAAGGCATCTCTGTAAACGCTATCAAGATCCGAGTCAAGACCTTCATCCTTCCCCTGGGCCTCAGACTCTTCATATTTATCAAATACCGGGATTAAATCATCCACCACCTCCTGATCAGTCGCGCGTTTAGCGGGATCAATCGGGATCTCTGTTTCCATTGGCTCTAAGACATGCACTGGAGGATATGCCATAAAGATATGCCTACAGATTGAGCACCTAACCTTAGATCCCCCCTCTTTTATAAGGGTTTCATCAATGTTGAATACTGAATGGCACTTTTCACACTGGATGTCCATGGCGTCCTCCTGCGCGATAGATATTTTCGTAATTGTTCACGGAACTCTGAAATTAGAAAATAGAAATTTGCAATTTGGACTTCATTGTTTTGTACTGTTCATGAACGTTTTTAATTTTGCACCGATCTCCCCAATTTCTAATTCCCCGCTAAAAACGGGATCTTCGACAAGTTTCAAGGCCGCACTGAATGGCTACTTTTAAATAAACCTTTGAACCCCTGCCCGCAATGCTTCGCAAAGCGAGGCAGGCGGGTCTGAACCAATGAATGCCTCTCTATTCTTTAAGTACATAGATCTCTGGTAGATAACGGTATTCCTCATTACAATCAAGCCCATAACCGACTAAAAAGCCCTCCTTGACCTGAAACCCGCAATAATCAACTGAGACCTCTCGCTCTCTTCGCTCAAGTTTGTCAATTAGGGAACAAATACGGAGGGATTCAACCCCCCTGCCTTCTAAGGTTTCCTTGATATATGCCAGGGTTAATCCGGTATCAACAATATCTTCTACTATGATTACAGCCCTCCCTTGAATGGGAAGCTCAACATCCTTTGTCAAATGGACAGAGCCGCTGGAATGCATGTTTGAACCATAGCTGCAGGCTCTCATAAAATCCATCTTGGTTGGTATCCTGATCTCTCTCATCAAATCCGCAAAGAAAAAAATCGACCCCTTGAGTATCCCGATCAAGATAGGTTCTTTCCCCGCATAATCCAAAGATATCTGGGCAGCGAGTTCCCTGACGCGCTCTTGAATAGCCACTTTTGATATAAAAATCTCTTTTTCCAAGCCCCCTACCCTTTCGATAATACACCACATTTTGGAAAAAAGTCTAAACTTATGAATATATGAATAAAGGATGCCTGGTTACATATATTTAAATAACTGGTATTTGTCAAATAGTTGACTCAGAGTCCTCATCTAAAAAGGGTAATTTCTCTCTTTTTCTGTATGCAAGGGCCTGACATGAGGCGATCAGGATGTCTTTATCATCCATAACCTTTATCTCGTATGTGGCGGTTTTCTTTGAGAGATATATCTCTTTTGATTCCGCTCTGAGCCTGCGGCCAGTCTTAGCGGGATTATGAAAAACGACATTTACATTAAGAGCCACAGCCACCCTTCCATGAGAATTACAAGAAATTTGAAAGGCCTCATCCATAAGGGAAAAAATGGCCCCTCCATGAACCATACCGAAGATATTGACATCATCATTCATAGGAACCATCTCAACAACGGCATAGCCATCGGACAAGTCAATCAGCTTTAATCCCAACTTTTTGGCATAGCCTTCAGCCTTTACACTCTTAATCACTGACGAACGAATCTCCTGATCCATTATACGTTTCCGCGCCTCCTTACAGGCGACCCTTCGCAGAAGGGAAAAAAACCGTAAAAGCAGTCCCTCCCGAGGCGTAACAGTCCTTTTTCTCTTTGCAAAAATCGCACTTCAATATGTTGCCCGGACATATATCCTGATCAAGGGGGATATACCGGCATCTTGAGGATGTCATATCGATCTTAAAGTCATAGCGCTCCGAAAAAATCTTCATACGCAACAGATCGGCCCCTTTGCCTCCCGCATTAAAATCAAACTCCCGCTTGGTGGAATAGTTCATGGTTTCCTGGGTCACAAAAAAACCTTCAAAAATCCGTCTTTGATTTTCGGTGGTTATCCCAACTCCATAATCACGAACCACCAGCTCAACGCCTTTTCCTTTTTTCCGGTTGTGGATCTCTATTTTGCCTTCATCCGGCGTATTTTCTATGGCATTCTTGACAAGGCCAACGAATAGCTTTCTTAGGGGATCAACCGGTATGCAAATGGGTGGGATGGATTCAAAATAGGTTTCCAGGTCGATCCTTCGATGGGAAAAACGCGGCTTGATATCTTCAAGCACCCCAAGAATGAACTGATCTAAGAGGATCTCTTCGGACCGAGCTTCCTTTGGACCAAAAATTTCATCAATCCGTTTTTTTATTCTCTCAACAATTCGCCCTTCCCCCACCTCCTCGGCTACAAGGGCCTCAAGCTCGTCTGCACATTCATCCAATAATAATGAAAGAAGCTGATGTGTATCATAATGCTGCTCCCGCATGATATCTTCAACCTGATATTGCATATCCAATATGCGGGTAAGGTTACGTCCGGCACGCTCAATGGTGGGTTCATAGACCTCTGATGGCAGAGAAGCAAGCCTTTTGCCCAAGATGCTCAAGGAAGCTCCGAGCACTGCGAGAGGCGTTCTCAACTCGTGGGAGAGATGATTTATGACTTTATCTTTTGCTCGGTTCAGACTCCTAACCTCGTCGTAGGCCTCTTTTATCTCCTTTGAAACCTGAGCATTCTCGATGGAAAGGGCCACAGTCCCTGAGATCATATTCAAAAGTTCAACGTCTGTTTCATCAAAGGCCCCTCGTTTTTTGTTCATAACACATAGGACGCCGACTATTTGATCACCACTTCTTAAGGGCACATTTAAAAGGTTTTTAGTCTTAAACCCAACCTGTGTATCAACTGCGGAGTAGAAATCAGGGTCTTTAGATGTATCAGCAACCACGACCGGCCTGCCGGTTCGTATGACCCGCCCTGAAACACCTTTGGTGGCGGGGAAACGGACCTCCTTCATCCTCTTTTCTATCGCTAAATCGTCGTGGGCGGCGGACTTGAAAAAGAGTTCATTTTTTTCTTTATCTAAAAGTATTATCAGAGCGCCCTCGGTCCCTAA
>JAOZQV010000312.1 GCA_029932035.1 Deltaproteobacteria bacterium
ACGGATAAACCTGATGTAATAATATTTAATCTGCCTGCTGAATTTCAAGACTCTAATGCCTCTCCGCTCCAACAATCATCAATCGACAATCATCAATCATCAATCCAAAGCTCCTGAATAGGAAATTTGGATCTTACATCTAATGACATATCTGCTGTTTCACCTCGCAACAAACAGTGATAGCCCGCCGCCGCAATCATGGCCCCGTTGTCTGTACAATACTCGGGACGTGGGTAGTAGACCTCTACGCCCTCACCCCCGGCGACCTCTGACAACCTCTCCCGCAGTCTTTTGTTACATGCCACGCCCCCGGCCATTACAACCGCTTTAACGCCCATTTTTCTTCTTGCAATCATGACCTTGTGAACAAGCACATCCACAACCGACTCCTGAAACGAGGCCGCAATATCCGCAAGGGTTATTTCACCTTCTTTCGCCTGGCCGTCATGCCATTTCTTCATGTATAGGGCGACCGCGGTCTTAAGGCCACTAAAGCTAAAGTCGAGGGATTCTTTTGTCAGATAGGCCCTTGGGAACTTAATCTTATCATTTTTACCATCTAAGGCCATCTTTTCTATGGCAATCCCTCCCGGATAGCCGAGGCCGGATATTTTGGCTACCTTGTCGAATGCTTCCCCTGCTGCATCATCAAGGGTTTGGCCCATCAGGGTATATCGGCCATAATCCTCAACATGGTATATGCTTGTGTGCCCGCCTGAAACAGTCAGGGCCACAAAGGGGAATGGAGGGGTTCTTTCTTCCAAAAAGATGGACAGGATGTGACCTTCTAAGTGATTAACTGCCGCTACGGGGATATCGCAGACATAGGCTAACCCTTTCACATAATAAAGCCCAACGAGAAGTGCGCCCACAAGTCCCGGCCCCACAGTCACGGCAATACCATCCAGATCGTTCATCCCGATCCCCGCCCTTAAAAAGGATTCCTCAACCACCACCATGATATTTTTGATGTGCTCCCTTGAAGCAAGTTCAGGGACCACGCCCCCGTAGGCATGGTGGATCTCGACCTGAGAATGCACCACGTTAGAGAGGACTGATTTTCCATCAACAACTACTGCTGCTGATGTATCATCACAGGAAGTATCTATGCCTAATATCATCACTTCAACACCAGATAGGGCCTTATCTTACGGTACAACCCAGATCCGATTCCCCGGACAGATTGAATGTCACTTAGTTTCTTAAAACCATCCATCCTGGTTCTCTCCTCGACGATTGCCTCCGCAGTCCTGTAGCCGATCCCTGGAAGAGAGACGAGCCCATCAGCGCTTTCACTGTTTATAGAAATCGGTATCCCAAGGGTCGTCCGGTAAAAAGCCGACATCTCACCAATTAGCAAGCTGATTTCCTTTTGGTTGTTCCTGATTTCAACATAAGAACCCGAGTTGAAGGGGGACCCCACAGGAAACGGAACGGTTTTGTCTGTCGGAATTAATCCCTTGGCACGCTCCACCAGCTTTCTTAGAGAGGGTGGGTCATCGAACCCATAAACGCCCGGGGACCTGACATCTCCTGAGACCTGTGCAAACACCCTATCGCCCGAAAGGCGTCTTTCCGAGGCGGGCAGGCTCATTGAGCCTTTCAGGAAATTCATGCCAATCAGGAAAAACAAAAGAAGAAGGACGCCGATCCCGGCCGAGGCGGTATTGTCATGAAGCCTTCTCTTTTTCATCGTCCAAACCAAAGGCCTTGTGCAGGACACGCACAGCTAATTCAGTATATTTCTCCTCAATAAGGCAGGATATTTTTATTTCAGAGGTGCTAATCATCATAATATTTATATTTTCTTTGGCCAAGGTCGCAAACATCGTTTTGGCTACTCCGGCATGAGTCCTCATCCCCACACCAATGATGGAAACCTTGGCAATATCCTCATCGCCTAAGACCCGTTCGGCCCCGATTTCTGCCGCTATATCGCTTACTAACTTCATGGTCTTATAGAAGTCTGTTTTAAGCACGGTGAATGTCAGGTCGGTAAGCCCATCCTGGCTCGTATTCTGCACTATCATATCAACCACGATGCCAGCCCTGAAAACAGGATCAAATATCCTGGAGGCAATCCCTGGCTGATCCGGCACTTTTCGAATAGTCACCCTGGCTTCGTTCTTGTTATAGGCGACCCCGGACACTGCGACTTTTTCCATATCTTTTGTTTCAGCAACCACCATGGTACCCCTCTCGTTGGTAAAAGTTGATCTTACATGGATCGGCACATCAAATTTCTTGGCAAATTCAACCGAACGGATTTCCAGCACCTTTGCGCCGAGGCTGGCCATCTCTAACATCTCCTCGTATGAGATGAAATCCATCTTTTTGGCCCTTGGACAGATGTTAGGATCAGTTGTATATACACCGTTTACATCGGTAAAAATCTCACAAACGTCTGCCTTCAAGGCCGCGGCCAAGGCAACTGCTGTGGTGTCAGACCCCCCTCTCCCCAATGTGGTAATGTCCCCATGATCATCGAGTCCCTGAAAGCCTGCTACGGTCACAATCCTGCCTTGATCCAGGTTTCTGATGATACGATCGGTTTCAATATCATGAATCCTTGCCTTGCCAAATAAATGATCTGTGTGGATAGCCACCTGAAAACCGAGGAGCGATCGGGCATCGTAACCCATGGTTTTTACAGCCATTGCAAAAAGCGCTACACTTATTTGTTCGCCCGTAGACACAAGCACGTCAAGTTCCCTGGAATCAGGGTCTTCGGTTATATCATTAGCTAATTTAATAAGCCCGTCGGTTTGACCTGCCATGGCCGAGAGAACAATCACCATCTGGTTGCCTTGAATAGAGGTCTCGATGACCCTCTCGGCAACCGCCCTTATTTTTTCGATGCTTCCAACCGATGTTCCGCCGTATTTTTGAACAATTAATGCCATACTTTTCTCATTCCGCCTCTTCTCTTATCTGCTTTAACATTCCCAGGACCTTTGGGTGGCAGCCGGACAGGGTAATTTCCCTGGAGCGCTCATCTAAAATCACAAATTGGACCTTTATACTTCCCTCTGGCAAAACCTCTGGCCAGCGATCGGCCCATTCCATCACTGTAACCCCGTTTCCGTAAAGATACTCATCAAGGCCGGCATCAAGAAAGTCAGAGACATTTTTTAGCCGGTAAACATCTATATGAAAAAGCGCACACCTGCCCTGGTATTCGTTCATGAGGGAAAAGGAGGGACTCGTAATGACAGTGTCAGAAGAGATCTCTAATCCTAAGGCCACACCCTTGGTAAACCATGTCTTTCCGCTCCCTAAATCCCCTGCCAAGGCAACAATATCCCCCTCATTAAGGAGCGACCCCAATCTCAGACCCAGATTTATAGTCTCTTCACCAGAGGACGTCCGACATGTGAAAGATTCCTCTTTCAAGCTACAATGGTCCTTAAAAGGTCGGCCTTGCCGATAATCCCCACTAATAGATCGCCGTCCATGACCGGGATAGTGTAAATTTTTTTTTGGGTCATAATTGTTGCGATTTCATCAACGGGAGTTTTTTCGTCCACGGTAATAGGATTTTTAGCATATAGCTCTTCCACCGTAGTAGCGCTGATCCTCTTAAACTCTTTTTCGATGCTTTTTGGGCTTTCGAGATAAACCACCGCATCGAAAATGGCCACCACTGTTGGTATGTGGAGCTTCTTGTCTTTGCGTATAAGGTCACTCTCACAGATAATCCCGAGGAGGGAGCCATCATCGTCAACCACAGGTACCCCATTTATGTGGTTTTTGTAAAGGATCTTAGCCAGATCCTTCAAAGAGGTGTCTTTCTTGACTGTAATAACATCGGTAGTCATAATATCGCTGGCATTCAGCATGTTTTGCTCCCTTCAATTAACCTCCAACACCACCATAGCAATGCCGTATTCACCATCATCTGAGAGGCTCAGATGGATGCCGGTTATCCCCTTCTCTTTACAGATTTCAGATGCTACGCCATAAAGTCTCAGACCTGGTTTGCCCGCAGAGTTGTTAAAGACCTCTATATCCCGCCATATTATGCCTTTCCTCATGCCCAGACCCAGGGCCTTGGAAAAGGCCTCTTTGGCGCCAAACCGGAGGGCAAAGGCCGAATAGGACGAAGGCCGGTTGTAACAGATCCGGGTCTCTTCTGCCGTAAATACCCTCTTGACAAACCTGTTGCCCCACTTGCGGATTACCTTTTCGATCCTTCTAATGCTGATAAGGTCTATACCGGTTCCATAGATCATTTCAAAAACTTTTGACCAGATCGAGCATCTTTCGGACGGCTTCTTCAAAACCGATTAATACCGCCATTGCCACGATACTGTGACCAATGCTGTACTCTTCGATTTGGGAAAGATCTTTAAATCTTTTGACATTCAGATAGTTGAGTCCATGACCAGCGCTGATACCAAGATTCAGTTTAGCGGCGGATTCCACTGCCCTGACAACACGCCCAAAGAGCTCAATGGCCTCTAATTCTGATCTTGCCTCAGAGTAATGACCAGTGTGAATCTCCACAATATCTGCACCACACTCATGGGCCTCCTTGATCTGTCCGGGATCCGGGTCAACAAAAAAACTGACCTGAATGCCCCCCCCTTTTAAACGCTCTACTGTTTCTCTATAATGGTCCGGTCGGGCCCTGA
>JAOZQV010000026.1:0-14482 GCA_029932035.1 Deltaproteobacteria bacterium
AGCATCGAAATTTTAGCTGTTGGTTAACGATGCCGTAACTTTTGAACGATACCAAAAAATTTAAATGAGAGGTTTCCTTAATTCCGCGAGGCTGGATTCACTTTAGGCACTTTAGGCATTTTAGTTCATTTTAGGCATTTACCCTTACCCTACGTCAGACTTCAAAACTGCTACAAAGGCGCTTTGGGGGATAGAGACCGATCCGACCATTTTCATCCGCTTTTTGCCCTTTTTTTGTTTTTCAAGGAGTTTGCGCTTTCTTGTGATATCCCCGCCATAGCATTTGGCAGTCACATCCTTTCTGAATGGGGTGATCGTTGATCGGGCAATGATCGTGCCGCCTATTGCCCCCTGGATGGCAATCTTAAAGAGATGCCTCGGGATCTCTTCCTTGAGCCTCTTGCAGGCCTGAAGCGCCCTCGGTCTCGCTCCCTCTCGATGAACAATCTGGGCAAGTGCATCCACCTTCTCTCCATTCAGGAGAATATCCAACTTTACTAAATCGCTCTCGCGATGGTCGAGAAAGTCATAATCGAATGAGCCATAGCCCTGAGTGACTGTCTTGAGATTATCATAGAAATCATAAACCACTTCGGCCAAAGGGAGATCGAACTGGATTTCGATCCGTCCGGGGGTGGGATAATTGAACTGTGAATTTACCCCCCGACGCTCCAGACAGAGTTCCATAACCGCGCCCATATATCGCTCAGGGATCAGAATGCCGGCCCTGATGTACGGTTCAAAGGCCTGCTCAATAGTGACCGGATCAGGATAGTAAACAGGGTTGTCCACAGTGACCTCTTCACCATTTGTGAGTGTAAAGCGGTATTGGACGGTGGGGGAAGTCATGATGATCGACTGGTCAAATTCCCTTTCAAGCCGTTCTTGAACGATCTCTAAGTGCAGTAGCCCTAAGAACCCGCAGCGAAAACCGAGACCAAGTGCCGCTGACGAATCCTTCTGAAAGACCAATGCGGCGTCATTCAGCTTGTACTTATCAAGGGCGTCTACTAAAGACCTGTAATCGTCAGATGCGACAGGATAGACAGAGGCAAACACGACCGGCTTGACCTCCTTGAACCCTGGCAGGGGAGCGGGCGCTGGATCGTGGTCAAGGGTTATGGTATCTCCTATCCGTGTGTCGCTTACCGTCTTTATCCCCGATATGATATACCCTACCTCACCTGCTGAGAGGCGGTTTTTAGGTTCTTTTTCGAGGCGGAAAATCCCTACCTCTTCCACTTTATAGGTAGCCCCATTATACATGAGTCGGATAATATCTCCGGAACGGACACTCCCTGAAAAGAGCCTGCAACTAACGATTGTTCCACGGAAAGAATCATAGTGGGCGTCAAATATGAGGGCCTCGAGTGGTCCTTCTCCCACGTCTGACGGAGGAGGAATCTGGTTTGTAATGGCCTCTAACACGTCTTCAATTCCGGCGCCTTCTTTGGCAGAGCAGAGGATGGCCAGGTCTGAATCAAGACCTAAGTCTACTTCGACCTGCTCCTTAACCCTGTCAATATCCGCAGAGGGGAGATCTATCTTATTGATGACCGGGATGATTTCCAGATCATGCCCCATGGCGGCATAAAGGTTTGCCATGGTTTGTGCCTCTACTCCCTGTGAAGCATCCACCAAGAGAAGCACTCCCTCACATGAGGCTAAGGCACGGGAAACCTCGTAGGAGAAATCAACGTGGCCCGGCGTGTCAATCAGGTTCAGTTCAAATGCCTGGCCCTTTCTGTTAACGTAGGGGAGTGTTATGGCCTGGCTCTTGATAGTAATACCCCTTTCCCTCTCGATGTCCATGGTGTCTAAGATCTGATCACGAAAATCCCTCTCTTCGACTAAGCCGGTAGCCTGGATCAACCGATCAGCCAAGGTAGATTTCCCATGGTCTATATGGGCAATAATGCTGAAGTTGCGTATATTTTTCATGCTGGATACTGGGTTCTGGATGCTCGATTCCGGATACTGGTCGAAGATCCCGTCTTCAGCGGGAATACTCGTTAAGTTCCTTGCGCCTAACGCCTTGAGCCTAACGCCTTCAATTCCATCTATCAACAACATCTTCTTCTGCCTGAGATGGATTTTATTGTTCCTTTCACATATATGAAAATGCGATCTAAATGTCAATAGTTACTCTTCGCTCCTAAGCTCTGACCGAAGAGCTTTGCATATTAAGATCTGACCATATTTGCTTCTGTTTTTAGCTTGGCGGCCAATCGGTATTTCGTTACAGTCTCTCCCGAAAAGGGGACCTCTTGCCACCTGTTTTCAGGAGTTCAACAGGACAAGGATGATCAGAAATTCCCATATAAGGGTGCATGCCTTCCTAACTGTTCATAGGGCGTCCAGCTTGGCAATAGAGAATCGAAAGGCCTCCGAGTAAGGATATTCGGGGGCTTTTTTTGTTTTAGGGATAGCTTGACGCAGTGCCCGGATTTACCCTGTTTACTCTTGTACGGCATAGCAATTGTTACCATATTCAGGAGGTGCGGTGCTGACAACAAGGTTCATGGGAAAGCAAAGTGTTAATTTCACCAAAAATGGTATTATTAACTGTTTGAGCGATTCTACCTCGGCTCATCCCCACAAATCCGAGATTATTTTCCGTGTCTATTTTACATCCCAATCCAATGTGCTGCGGCGGCTATCTGCACAAAGCTGCGTCCCATTCAACTCAACTGTGGCGCCGATTTAACCGCACAGGTCGAAACAGTTAGCTCTCTGTGATAAACAATTACATGTCAGCGTTTTTTCATTTCACGTCTTGGCGTGATTGGATGTTTCGATGTTCATCTTCTAAAGCAGGCTCTTTTGGCCCAGTACGATTTCCCGAATCTAAGGGGTAACCAGAGGCTCAAAAACAAAGGGGAAATAGACCTGAAAACTGGGAAAACCAAATCGGCCTTTATCCTTGAGGCCGTGGACGAAAAATTGGGGTTGGTGAAAAATCGTGAAAAGACTATTCGTGAACTTGCCGGCTGGCTCTCTCATAGTGAGGCAGAAGAATTGAGAAAAGAAACAGCGGTCTTCAACCGGGTTAACGAGGAAGATTGGCATTGAAACTCGTATTAGATACGAATATTTTCAGCGATTACGCCGAAAATGGAATAATTTCCTTCTCGATTTGCGACTCAACCTTATCCTCAGCCATATCAAGCTCATAGTCCATTTGGAGACCGAGCCAAAACTGTGGAGACATACCGAAATATCTCGCTAATCGTAATGCGGTATCTGCAGTTACACGCCGCCTGCCCAACACAATCTCGTTGATTCGTCGCGCTGGGACGCGAAGGGCAAGTGCAAGTCTGTTTTGGCTCAGGCCCATTGGTTTAAGGAATTCTTCCTGTAGGATTTCCCCTGGATGCAGGGGATCGAGTCTTTTTCGCTTCATGATTTACCCCCGTGATAATCAACCATTTCCACGTCCAAAGCATCGTTGCTCCGCCAGACAAAACAGATTCCCCATTGATCATTGATTCGTATGGCATATTGCCCAGCTCGATCACCTTTGAGCTTTTCCAATCGATTTGCAGGCGGAACTCGTAGATCATTTATGTTTGTGGAACGATTAAGCATTCGCAGCTTTCTCAGAGCCATTCTCTGCAAATCATTGGGTAACTTCCGCGACAGATGTCTCTTAAAAACCTTTTCAGTTTCTTTGTCTTTAAATGACCTTATCATACTAAAAGAATATAAACCCCTTAACGTTAAACGTCAAGCGGAAATACCAATGTTGGCCAGATGTGGTTGCACCGAATCGTGGCACATGGTAAAATAAGATATATCGTCATTTTCAAAAAATATCTTGAAACATAATCGAAATCTGGGCAAAAAGGTTGTCAATTACTGGTGCTTTAGACTTCGTATAGACCGGAACAGTACCAAGACCTTTCAAAGCAAGAGGATCTGGGAACCTTTTCGATAATCCTTATTAAAAAAACGATTTGACAGGATAACAGGATAAAAAGAGGAGGATGTTATGAAAAGGCTGCTGATACCTGCATTTATCGTTATGATCGCAATATTTTCATACCCGTTTCTCTCCTTTTCAGACTATATAATCCACCTGAATAGCGGGCGTCAGTTTGTAACAGAACGTTACTGGGAAGAGGGTGGGGAGATAAAGTTCCATTTCAAGGACGGGGTGTTGGGTGTGCCCAAAGCTGCCGTTACCTCCATAGAAGAGTTCAGCATTGAAGCACCGGCGTCCGATGAAACTCCGGCTGCAGAGGCCCCGGATAAAAATGAAGCAGAGGTGAAAAAGGAGGGCGATCAAAAACCGGGCAAAAAGATCGAAGAGAAAAAGCCCCTGGATGACTATTACAAAAAGATGAAGGTCCTGAAGACCCAATTGAATGAGTCTCTCAAGGGACTTCGTGAAGCCACCCGGAATAAAGACAAGGCTGCAAAAAAGAAAGCAAGGGAGGATATGAGGAAGTTCTCCAAAGAGATCTACAAACTTACCGATGAAGTGAAGGAGGCAAATAACGGGGCGCTGCCCGAGGACTGGTGGAAGGACTGAGGGCCGTTCCTTATTCGTCTAAAACCTCTTTCCAGCTAAGGATAGGGAGGGCGTGTTTCTGCGACGCGCTTATGGCCGTACTGCAGTAGACAATGTTGGTATTACCCCCGATTATATCACCGTCTGTATCCTCTCCGGTAATAACAGCGCCCGTAATGTTCGTATCGCCGCCCCCCGTAAATGTGAATGATCCGGTGACAATAACGGGTCCGTACCAAGAAAAACCGCCATGTGTCTCCAGATCCCCTTCCACCAGAAGAATACCACAACCTGAGACGCCACCGCTCAGCTTGACGTATGTGCCGCCAGTGTCATAATGAACAATATTAAATTCACTGCAGGAAGAGGGATCCTCCAGGGTCGCTCCTGGGGTTGGTGTTCCCCATCCGTCCCCAGGCCCCGGTGTAGTTGAATCTGTTTGGGTGACGCTGTTGACCGTATAGGAAAAATCCGCGGATTTCTTAAGGGAATCCACCATCGCCTGGACATGGAGCGCCGGGCTCTCGGAATAGGAAATGCTGGGGTCCGTCTCCCCTTCCCCAGTGATTGTGGGACCCCCGATGAGAATCACTGGCGATGAGGCTTCATCCACGGGCGTTGCTACTCCGGGCAAATCAATACCGCCCCCGCACTGGTCCTCTCCTATTATATCTGTAGACGCTCCCTGAATTCTCGCAGACGTTCCCGAATAGAGCGCAGCTTTCGCTGTTACCGGCGGAACTCTCGTGACCTCTAACTGGACGGTCTTGGTAGACCCTTCCGCGGTCCCGTAGCTTGTAATCAGATAGATGTTTGGGTCCTTTCTGGTATCGTCAGTGTGCCGCTCAAAATCCCCGTTCCCGTCCGCATCTCCTAAGTACAGGACTTTTGTCGGATCGCTCGGATCGAGCTGATGCGTTATTACCACAGTGTAGTCAATATCGGTCTGGAGGCTCGCAACCCTGTTGTGCATTGAATTGGTACTGTCATAACCCTTTTTCTGGGATTTTGGGTCGGTCCCGATATATGTCGTCCACTGATACTTGTCAGTATGCGCATCAGTAATAATGTACCCAGAATCACAATTTAATCTCAGCCTCTCCCTCGCCTCATGGGCGCCGGCCTCGGCCGCATAGAGGGCCTTTTCGGCGGCCTTGTAGTTCGAGCCAATCTTTAGGTCTGTGGTGGTTATCACAACAGCAGTCGCTCCCACGAGCGCCAGGATTGCCAGGAGTATCAGCGCCACAGTAAGGACTGTCCCATTTTCATTGCTACAATGCAAACGCATAACTTGCAGCTTAAAACCTCGTTCTGAGTTCATGATAAAAGCTCCTGATTATACGTATACCTTAACCCGGATAACCCGGAGCCTTGAATCCCGCTTGTGGGCGGGACTCAACCCAGGTTATTTAAAACCCATTTTTCGTGCCCTTCGTGTGCGGTAAAATCCCTCTTTGGCCCTTTCCGAGCCATAGGCCTGTTTATCCAGGTTGAACTGCAAAGACCGCGCCATGTTAATCCAAACGAAACAAGACCGATGTAAACAGACTCCAGTCCAAGAAAATATGCGTAAATCTGCGGATTAGAGATGTCAGCCCGGTTGTGGCCAATTGTAAAAATATTTGTCGATTGTAAAAATATTTTACACCAAACAGGCCCTTAAGCTTTGGGCCTCTGTGCCTTTGCCCCTTTGAACCTGAGTTACAAATAAATTTGGTATATAGTAAAGTCGAAGATCCCGCTGGGCGAGGAACCTATGAACGCCTATTCCTACATATTGTGTCACAATACCGATTTCATTCCATATATTGTTAAGTTATATAAAATTATATAAAATTATCATTAAATGATTGACAAATGTCAAGATGTATGATTTAATATTTTCAAGGATTTCGATGCTGATAAGCATTAATTGACTTCGAAAAAATATGCATAGCGAAAGGGCAAAACCGTTGAAAGACGGGGACGCAAAGCCACGGATCTACAGCCTTACGGCCATGACCGCCGGGTTGCCAAAAAGCAACTTGCACCGCGCCTTTGGCCCGAAACATGGTCAGAGGCATTTTTTTGGGGGGGGGGACAAATTGGATCAAAATGCTGTAAGGAAAATCAGGGAGAGGCTTCTTATAAGTAAGACAGAGCTTGCAAGAAAAGCGGGGGTTTCTCCTATTACCATCGACCGGGTTGAGAAGGGCATGACTTGTCGCATGGAGACCAAGAGGAAGATAATATTTGCCCTTGGGTTTGATGTGTCAGACAAGGAAAAGGTTTTCCCAGGGGGATGAATGATGGTTATTCAACTTTTTGAAACCCTCTGCGACGTTGTATGTTCTGCTTTCAGCTTTGAGCTTTCAACTTTGCGCCTTTGCGCCTTTGCGCGAGACCTGTTTGGTTCCGGTTTGTCCGGGTTTAGGAACTCATGAATATTTTAAAGGTTGTGTCGGCTGCTAAGAAACATGGACTGGTCGGATTAGACATTGGCTCGCATGGCATCAAAGTAGTCGAAATAGAGTTTTCCAAGCGTGGAAGGGTCCTCCGGAATTTTGGGATAATACCGACCCCTCAGGACGCAATTGTCGAAGGCTCCATAAAGGATGTGGAAGCGGTCTCCGCCGCAATAAAAAGCCTTTTCGGGAATTTGAAAGTGAAAAACAGGAATGTGGCAGTCTCCCTGTCCGGTTATTCAATAATAGCAAAAAAGATAGTTTTGGACAAGATGGAGGAATCGGAAATAGAAAAAGCGATTAAAGAGGAGGCCGAAAAGTACATACCCTATGGAATCAACGAGGTGAATCTTGATTACACTGTTCTCAACACTGGAGACTCCACAGGGGAATCGCCGGATGAAAAAGCGAGATCAGGGTCTTCAGACCGGATGGACGTCTTGCTGGTGGCGGGGAAAAGCGATGTTATCGACGGATATGTGGCGCTGATCCAGGCCGCCAATCTCAACCTCGGAGTGCTCGATATAGACGTGTTTGCCCTCCAGAATGCCGCTGAAATAAGCCTGGAGAACCCTGAAGGGAGCTATGCCATTATCACTGTAGGGGCCAGTGAACTGGGAATAAATACTGTCCATAAAGGCCTATCCGTCTTTTCCAGAGACTCATCCTACGGTGGCGCCCAAATAACAAAGGCGATCATGTCGGAATTCGATGTGAGCTTTGAGGAAGCTGAAAAGATAAAATTGGGGGGCGTTGACTTAGACGATAACAATAGAGCAGGGGTTGAAAAAATCATAGCTAATACAACATTGCAATGGGTTAGAGAGATCAAGCATGCGCTCGATTTCGTGGCCAATACT
The DNA here is from genome assembly GCA_029932035.1 of Deltaproteobacteria bacterium. GTDB lineage: Bacteria > Desulfobacterota > DSM-4660 > Desulfatiglandales > Desulfatiglandaceae > Desulfacyla. Next base: position 7,818 of record JAOZQV010000026.1, read on the forward strand.
TATCCTGATGAGGCCATAGAAAAGATCTTTTTAAGCGGAGGTTCTTCCGGGACCCCGGGTTTTCAGCGCCATTTAGAGCAGGAGACAAATATCCCTGTAACCGGCCTGAACCCCTTTAAATATCTTATAATAGATAACAAACTTTTTGACCCTAACTACTTAAGACACGTGGCGCCTCAGGCCGGTGTGGCAGTTGGTCTGGCCTTGCGGAGTATTGGCGACAAATGATTAGAATAAATCTCTTGCCCTTCCGGGCGGCCAGAAAACAGGAAAATATAAGGAGGCAGGTTAGCATCTACTTCCTCTCTGTTGTCTGTCTTCTGACACTGATAATTTATTTATACCTGAGCCTCAGCAGTGAGTTGACTAAATTGAAAGGCGAGGAAACGAAGCTCAGGAGTGAAATGGCCTCATACACCAAAGTCACGCAAGAGATGGCCCGCATAAGAAAGAGAACAAAGGAGATACAGGATAAATTTGATGTGATTAAGGATCTTGAAAAGCAGAGATCGGGACCGGTCCGGCTCCTGGAGGAGATCGCCACATCAGTTCCAGAAGACAGACTGTGGCTTAGCGCCATCGTGGAAAAGGGCGGCGACCTGACCCTCGAGGGGGGCGCCATGGACAATGATACTGTGGCCCTCTTCATGACCAACTTAGAACAAAAAAGGCAGATAACATCCGTAGACCTGAAGACTACAAAATTGCAAAATTTTCCCAAGTACAAACTCAATGCGGCCAACTTTGTCTTGGCCTGCAAGACAGTCTTCCACAAGGATAAACCTGAAGCGAAAGCCAAGAAAGGCCGGTCCGGGAGGAGGCGTTAAATGCCCTTAACCGGAATAGAGTGGCGGCCCAACTTGGATGCCCTTTTCAAAAAAGTCGGGAAGATGAAAAAGGGCCACAGGATTTTAATACTTGCGGGAACCCTGCTTCTGTTAGGCGGCGCCTTTTTCTATTTTGTTTACATACCCAATACTACCGAAATCAACAGGACTGAAAACGAGATTGCAGGGCTGAAACAGCGCATTGCCCTGACAAAGGCAAGGTCAAAAAATCTGGCAAAGTTCAGAGACGAGTATGCCCGGGTAGAAAAACAATTTCAGGAAGCCCTCAGGATCCTGCCCGATAAGAGAGAAATACCAAGCCTCCTGGCAGGCATAAGCCAGCTCGGTATCGATTCAAAACTGCAGTTCAGGCTTTTCAGCCCGGGCAAAGAGGCGCCACAGGATTTCTATGTGAAGATCCCCGTTTCCGTAGAAGTTGGAGGCAAATACAGGGATGTGGCCCTTTTCTTTGATAAAGTGAGACGTATGGATCGAATAGTAAACATTGAGAACCTCTCGATGAAGCCAAAAACCCCACTTTCCACAGATCTGGTCACCCGGTGTACGGCCATAACCTATAGATTTAAGACCGAGGCCGATAAACTAAAGGAAGCAAAGGATAAGAAGAAGAAAAAATAGGGATTGGGCGCCGGGTTGCGGGTTTCGGGTTACGGGTTGTGAACAGGCTGTAGCTTTTCTTTGCGTCTTCGCGCCTTTGCGAGAGACCTTTTTGGTTACGGTTGAATAATCTGCGTAAATCTGCGGATGGGATTTGGGGATTGAGGGATTGATGATTGTTGATTGTCCTCTGTTCCGAAAATTGTTTTCGTAATCATAATCGTAATCATAATCGTAATCTGATAGGCTCTAATGATGTCTAAAGTTTCTGATCATGAAAAACTGCATGTGTACCAGGGCATCAACGGATGTGATTAAGATAATGATTATGATTATGATTAAGAGGAAGGGACAGAGAACCTATCCACCCGAGTAGTTACGAATCCTGAATGGTTACAACATGGTAAACCGGAAAAACATTATTTTAGGGTGTATAATTTTCACTCTCTGTCTTCTTTTCTTTGTGGGCTTAGTGGGCGCCACCGGCCCTTCCAAAGAGATTCCCGGGCCGGTGTATAAGGAAATGCGCCCACCAAAAACCCCTTTTGATCCCGGGAAGATCCCCGACCCTTTTCTCTCCTATCTCGTAAAGCGCAGCCGAGAGGGCACCGCAAAAGCCGAAGAGGAGAGAAAGGGAAAACTTGAGGCTGAAAGGAAGCTGAAACGACAGAAACTCGCAGCCGAAGAGAGGCTGAAGCAGCAAAATCTCGCAGCGGCAGAGAGGTTGAAGGCCCTCAAGGAAGCCAAAACCGAGCTCCAAAAAATGGGTCTTTCCCAGTTGACGCTGACCGCAATTGTTCAGGCCGGGGATGTGGAATGGGCCATGGTCAGGGATAAAAGCGGGAGAGGGTTTGTATTAAAAAAGGGGACCTACATCGGAACAAACGGTGGCGTGGTGTCGAAAATAGTGATTAACGAAAAAAAACTGATCATAAAGGAGCCTTATCTCGAAAAAGGCCTTTATATCAAATACAAGCCGGTTGAGATGGAGTTGCCGGACCAGGTTTATGAGTGATGATTGGGTACTGGGGATTGGGGATTAGTCCTCTGTTCCGAAAATTGTCTTCTTAATCATAATCGTAATCACAATCTTAATCTAATGGGCTCTAATAATGTCTAAAGTTTTTGATCATTAAAAAGTGAATGTGTACCAGGGCATCAATGGATATGATTATGAGTAAGATTATGATTAAGATTAAGAGGATAGGTACTGGGATAATGGGGTGTTTGCGTAATCTGCGGATGGGATTAGAGGATAAAGGGATGAAAAGAAAAGTCAGTCTGATTATCTTGCTTTTTTTCATGGTATGCGGTTTGGCATTTACGACGGAAGCAGGCGAAGAGAAGTCTCTTTCCTTCAACGAGGGGACTGACAGTCTTGCTTTCTCTCTCATGAAGGAGATTGCAACAAAATACTTCGATGCCAAAAAGAGGCCCGAGATAAAAGTCGCTATCTTTGACTTTACAGACCGGAACGGCGATGTAACCGTGGGTTCGAGGTATATATCAAACCGGATCAAACTTGCATTCGGCACCAGCCCTCAATTCGCGCTCCTCTCGGTTCAGGAGTTTGAGAAAAGCGGCTCCCTGGTCTATGCAGAGGAATTTGAAAAGAATGGTCGCCTGAGAGACCGGATAGTGGGAGAGGTAAAGGCGGATGTATATGTTCTTGGGCGGATTGATACTTCGGGGGGGGCAAAGGTTGACTGTCAGGTTGACCTCTGGGGGCTTAAGCCCCCATTTGACGATTTCAGCAATATCGGGAGCCTTAAGGAGCTGAAAGAGACAGAAAAGAGTTTGACAGAGGAGATCTTAGCCCCCTTGCCGTGGAGGGCGGACCTCTCTCCTTCAGGTCTCGAATTCTTCAACCTTGTCCTGGTCAGGGGATCTGCAGAAACCTCGGAAATCGCCGACATAGGGAACCTCGGCGAGGTGATTTTTCTATCGCAGCCAATATGTGACGACCTCAACCTCTCGTGGCAGGTGAGGGCCGATGGCATGGTATATGACATGAGAAAGGAGACTGATGCGGGCACACTGCGCAGCCGTACCGGCCAGGTGATGCAAAGCCGTGTAAAAAGCGCTCAAACCTTAAAGGAACTCAGTTATATTATCAAAAATTTCGGTCTTGTGGTAAAGGAAGCGGGGGGGACCGCCTACCAACTTCAATCCTACATTATCCCCGAAAAGAGTGATTTCTACTTTGTTCCGTACAGGTCGGAAGGGACCGGGCTCCGTTTCATGTACCTCTGGGGCAAGAGAGGAAGGAGCAAGAACCCGTCTCCCCATGAAACCGGCAAGGGGTGGAAGCTCTATGTGGCTGACCAGGATTTCAAAAATATCATGCCGGTGGGCACCCACACGGCAACAGCCACCTTTGAGCCGATAGCCGAGAGCGAATACGGCACCAAGAAGCCCAGGGCAGAGTATGTCAGCAGGTTCAAGTTTTCTGTCAAACCGGGTCTGAATATATATGTAATCAACTATGTTTACAGAAGGGACCAGCCGGAGATCTTTGTCCGGCGTCTTGAAATAGAGGGATCTAAGGATGTACAGGTAAAGAGAATAAAAAGGATAACAGAGATCTACAGGGTGTATGGAGGGGAGTAGAAGGAAGTGCCTAAAATGCGCTAAAGTGCCTAAAATGCCTAAAGTTTTTGATTATGAAGAATAACATTGTTCCGTAATCATAATCATAATCGTAATCAACACGATTATGATTAAGATTATTATGAAGATGTGGCAGAGCGGTGAGGAGGATGCATAGATGGATTTGAATCTTGGCAGGGTTTTACATAACGGTTTTGGCCTGTTGTTCGCCATATTGGGGATTCTCATATGCGGCTGTTCGACATCCCCTGAAACCAAGGTGGATGGGGAGGATAAGGCCCTTAGTGTGGCAGTCATAGAGTCTGTTCGGACCGACGCAACTCCTAAGCAGGCCATTATTACCCTTGTCTGTTCAAAAAGAACGACTCATGGAGACCCCTTTGCTATGGCCAATCCTGCTCGAATAATTTTTGACATCAAGGGGACGCCGGGCAAGGATCTTCCCAAACAGGTAACACTCAAGGCAGGCCCTGTGAAGGAAATCATCATCAAAGACAAAGAGGGTGGGAATGCCGGGGTAGTGGTGTATGTCCGGCATGAAAAAAACGATTCTCGCCTGATCAGGAGAGGGAAGGATATTGTCCTGGAAGTGACCCCCAAGGCGCCGAAAAAAGGGGCAGTGGAAAAGGGGGACGCGGCAGCAATGTCTCTGGCGCAGATTCTCGATGTGACCGTCACCCAACGCAAAGGAAACCGGACGCGTCTCAGTGTCGAGACGGACAAAAAGGTAAGATATGACGTTAAATTGGACAGGACGGTCCTGATTATCGATCTGAAGAACGGCCGAATAAAACCTGAGTTGATGAAAGAGCTGGACTCCGATCATGCTGTAGGGGCCGTCAACCGGGTTAATGCCTTTTACTCCGCATTAGACCATCACGTATCCCTGAGAATCACGCTGAGGAAACTTATCCCCTACCACATTACTCAGGAGGGTAAGACGCTGAATATCGATTTTGACGCCCTACCCGGGGAGATCCCCCTCGTTGCCTCGCAACCCGCAACCCGCAACCCGCAACCCGCAACCCGTAACTCGCAACCCGGAACCCGTAACTCGCAACCCGCATCACCAAAAAGGGTCCTTGAAAAAGCCAAAGGGGCAGAACCCGCTGCAACCCTATCCAGGGCCGGGTTGTTCGAGGCAACATCACAACAGTATGCGGGTGAGAGGATGAGCTTCGATTTCGTAGATACCGACATCAGGAATATCCTCACGTTGATCGCTGAAGTGGCAGGTATAAATATCGTCTGGGGGAGCGATGTTGAGGGCAAGATATCCATGAGGCTCGATAACATACCCTGGGATCAGGCCCTGGAAATGATACTGAGACCCAACGGTCTAACCTATCAGATTGAAGACGACGTCCTCTGGGTGGTCCCCAAGGAAAAACTCCGTGATATGGAGATCAAGGAGGGGAAGAGGAAAGGGGCCCTTTTAGCGGCAAAGAGACTCCAGGGGATCTTTGAAGCCAAGATTATCGAGTTCATCACCATAAGGAACAGAAAGGCATCCGATATCTTCAAGATGTTGGTTGGAGATCCGAACGCAGACCCCCCTATCAGACCCGCCTTAGATATTGAAGCAGCCGAGTCAGAAGAAGAGGAAGAGGGAGAGGAAGAAAAGGGGAAGAAGGTAAAGATAGCTACGCTGGACCTTTATCTTTCCTATGACCCCGGAACCAACATGATCATCGCCAACGGAGTCAGGGCAAAGGTCGATAAGGTCAAGGAACTCATCGCAAAGCTGGATGTAGCAGAAAAACAGGTCATGATCGAGGCCCGGGTGGTAGACGCCGTGACGACCTTTACCCGCGACCTCGGCATACAGTGGCAATCCCTTGATGGAACCAACCCCGGCATTTCAGGAGAGTGGTACAACAGCGGCACCAACTCCTGGGGCAGCAGCCAGTTCTCTACCAACGCGCCCGGCGGCTGGAACCCCAACATCGGCCTTGCCCTTGGCTGGCTCACGGGCGGCGGGTTGGGTTCTATAGCCCTTGATGCATCCTTAGCCCTGGGTGAGACAGACGGGAAGGTCCATGTTATTTCAGCTCCCAAGGTCCTCGTAGTCAATGGAGGAGAGGCCCTCATATCCAGGGGAACGGTTACCTACGAACCAATCGTATCGTTAGATACAGTCGATGTGAAAGAAATGGAAGCGGTCCTCTCCCTTAAGGTTACGCCAACCATCAGCGCCGACGACTCGCATGTGACAATGGTTGTAGAGGTTACTGACGACCGACCACTCCCGGCAACCCAAAGAGAGAGTGAGGAAGGTCTGCAGGAGACTCAATCTGGCAGGACCGAAAAGTCGGTTACGACGACCCTGATGGTCAAGACAGGGGATACCGTTGTCATCGGAGGGATCTATCATAAACGTGAGCAGACTGTAGACACAGGAGTCCCCTGGCTCATGGACATCCCCCTGTTAGGCTGGCTGTTCAAGGCTCAACGCAAGGAACTGGAGAGGACTGAACTCTTGATATTCCTTACGCCAACAGTTGTGGATGCGCTGGTAGGGAAGGATGAGGCAGGATGAACGGCGAACAGATGAACATTGAACCCGGAAATTTTGAATGGAAAAAATAGCATTGTTCCGTAATCATAATC
>JAOZQV010000026.1:14582-16837 GCA_029932035.1 Deltaproteobacteria bacterium
TAATCATAATCTAATTGTCTTTAACGATGCCTAAAGTTACTAAAGTGAAAATGATAAATGTTAAATACTCATATTTGATTCCCTTGCTCCTGTTCCTCATGATACCCGCATGTGCAAATGAGAAGGCGGCGATAAAGAAAAAAAAGAAGGTCGAGGCCCTGCAGCAATTGGGTATGGCCCATGCGGCCGAGGGCAATTTGAGGAAAGGGCTTGCCAAATTGCTTGAGGCGGTCAAGGTAGACCCTGACAATGCGGAGTTGAATCATCAGGTTGCCGTTGTTTTGAGGAATCTCGGCGAGTACAAACTTTCCCTCAAATACTTCGAACGCGCCCTAACTCTCCAACCTAAATATCCGGAGGCACAGAACAATCTCGGCACCCTTTATCTCTTGATGGGGAAATGGGACAAAGCGATCGCCTGCTTCAAAGAAGCGATCAAGGACATCCTCTACACATCGCCACAGTTTGCCTACAACAATATGGGCTATGCATATTTCATGAAAGGCGACTATGATAAGGCGATAGAGAACTACAAGCGGGCGCTCGAATCTTCACCCTCATACACCCTCTGCTATGCCAATCTTGCCCGCGCCTATGCGGTAAAAGGAGAACTCGAAGAGGCTGTTGCCGCTTACAAACAGTGCGTCTTTTACTTTCCAAAGGATTCTGCCGCCCATCTTGGGCTGGCAAACGTCCTCTTAAAGCAGGGAAAGAAGAAAGAGGCAAAAGAGGAACTGCACCTGACAATCTGGGCCGACCCCACAGGCCCCCAGGCAAAAGAGGCGAGAGAGAAGCTGAAAAAATTGAATATTGAAAATTGAATATTGGGACGATGCAGGATGAAGGATGGGGGATGCAGGATGGTTGGATGATTAGGATGGCTGGATGGACGATGGATTCCTGGCTTTGTTCCTTGCGCCTTACGCCTTGTCGAAGATCCCGTGCTTTTTGCGGGGAGACTTACGCCTTCGTCAGATGAATAGGATGATAGCCCATTTTAATAATTTGCGGATGTATAGAAGAAAGGTGAGGTTAATATGGAAAAGACTCAGAATGCAATGAAGGAAGAAAATCTAAAAACCTTCACTAATACAAAGGAACTCTATGAAGATCTGGGGATTTAATGTAGAAGAACCAATGCCCGGCCATTTCTATTGGCCGAATCTGGATGTTGATCTAAGTATTGAGTCTATTGAACATCCTGAAAGATTTCCTTTAAAGGCGAAGATAATGGCTGAAAGGCAGATAGCCCGTAAACAACAAATTGGCGGTTTTCATACCGGTGAAATGCCATTTTAGATGATCACAAAGTATTTGAAAAAGGCATAGAGGATAGATCTATGGAGGCAGTTCGAGTTCAGCAAATTGTTGCAAAAGATGGTGAGGTCTTAGTCAGGGGAATACCCTGGAAAAGGGGACAGGCTGTTGAAATTATTGTGTTATCCCAGCCCCTGAAAACCGATTCCCCTTCGCGGTTAACTGTACGTCAATTCCGGCAGTCAGGACTGATAGGCATGTGGAAAGATCGTGACGACATCGGAGACAGCGCATCTTATGCCCGGAGCTTGAGGGAGCAAGGGCAAAAACGTGGAGAAATCGATTTTGATCTTGTTAGATAGTGATGTAATGATTGACCTTCTGCGTCAATATCCGGCTGCGATAAGCTGGTTTGACACCCTTAACGACGACGAAACGCTGCTCTTGCCCGGATACGTCGTGATGGAACTAATTCAGGGTTGCAGAAACAAGGTCGAGCAAGAGCAATTGCAGCACGAGTTGGCAATTTACGGGATAGTCTGGTTAGCTCCAGTAGATTGTGGTAAGGCACTTGACGTCTTCACAGAGTATCGCCTCAGTGACAATGCCGGGTTGCTCGACGTGCTTATTGGTCAAACAGCGGTAGCCTCGAGTGTACCACTTTATACATTCAACCAGAAGCATTATCGGTTTATTCCAGGATTGCAGACTGTCCAGCCCTACGAAAAAGGGATTTAGCAGGAGTTAGAGCCTGAGGCGCGGATTCAGGGGTCGGAGGTCAGAGGTTAAAAAACCTGCAACTCGTAACTAATACCCAGTATCCAGTATCGAGTACCCAGTACCCAATACCCAAAAAGGGGGATATAACAAAATGAAAAAAAGCGGACATATCCGAGCCATCATCACAACTGCCATCACCATTGCCCTATTCACATTTTTGGCATCCTGCGGCGGAGGCGGTGATTCGGGAAGCGCCGCAGGTGAAAGCGGATCGATTA
>JAOZQV010000313.1 GCA_029932035.1 Deltaproteobacteria bacterium
CTGGGTGCCTGGTACTGGGTAGTGGTTTCCCAGGTTTGAAGTTACGAGTTTGGAGTGCCTAAAGTGTAGAAAGGAAGAATTCCGATTTGAACTTTTAACTCCACATTTCACACTCCCCACTTCATTGCCGAATCCTGGATAAGTGTGAGCAGTGCTGTCAATACTCAATCTTCAATTTTCAATCTTCAATACTCAATGTAAGGGGGTTATCATGAGACAAGTGGCGATACTTGGCGTGGCAATGACCAAATTCGGCGTCTCGGAAAAGACAAATTTAGAGATGTTTGCCGAGGCAGGTCTTGAGGCCATAGCCCAATCCAACCTCGAGCCAAAAGATATGGAGGCCCTGTACTTTGGAAATTGCCTCGGCGATTTTGAAGAAGGCCAGATGCATATGGCGCCCTTTGCCCATGCAGAACTCGGACTGCCCGTGAGTGTACCGGCGACACGTTTTGAATCGGCGTGTGCAACGGCAACCGTTGCCATTCGTCATGCTGCTCTACTTGTGGGTGCCGGTGTGTATGACATGGTCTTAGCAGGGGGCACGGAGCGGGCCTGTGCCATGGGCACTCCTCTCGCCACCAGGACCTTTGCCATGGGTCACCACGCGCAGTATGAATCAACGGCCGGTCTGACCTTCCCCGGTGTATTTGCCATGGCAGCCCACATGTATTCCGAAAAGTATGACGTTCCATTAAAAGAATTGAAGCAGAACATGGCCGAAGTAGCGGTGAAGAATCATTACCACGGCGCTATGAACCCAAAGGCACACTTTCAAAAGGAGATAGACGTCAATACCGTTTTGGACGGTATGATGGTGGCGGACCCGCTCCAGCTTTTCGACTGTTGTCCCTTCTCGGACGGGGCCGCGGCCGTGGTGGTGGCCGAGGCTGGAAAGGCCAGGGAGCTTGTAAACAAGCCGGTTTACATTGCCGGTATGGGACAGGCGTCGGGCGGTCCGCTGTATCTGCAGAAGGACCTCAGCAGGGTCATGGCGAGGGAGGCATCAATAGCACAGGCCTATAAGGAGGCAGGCGTCGGGCCGGATGACATAGACGTGGTGGAACTCCACGACTGTTTTACCATTGCAGAGATCTTGGCACTGGAAAGTTTCGGGTTCTATGAATTCGGAAAGGCATATGATGCGGCCACGAAAAGGGAGACCTATCTCGGGGGTAAGCTGGTGGTCAATCCCTCGGGTGGACTCAAGGCCAAGGGACATCCCATTGGCGCAACCGGGGCCGCGCAGGTAACGGAAATTGTAGAACAGCTCAGAGAAGAAAGTGGACCGCGGCAGGTGGAAGGCGCCCGGGTTGGTCTGGTTGACACCCTCGGTGGAGACTTCGGAACCATATGCAATATTATCTTGAGGAGTTAGAAAATGGACTATAAGCTTACTTATGATCAATTTCAGCAGGGGTTAGAACGGGGAGAGCTTCTGGGCCTCAAGTGTAATACCTGTAATAGCGTGACCTTTCCACCCATGACCCGATGCCGGGAGTGCAATGGCACGGATCTAAAAATTACTGAGATAGCCGGTGAAGGGACAATGCGGACCTTTACCGTGATCAGGGTAGCGCCTGAAGGTATGACCGCTCCATATATTGTTGCTATGGCGGAAATAGATGAAGGGGCCTGGGTCATGGGAAACCTGGTGGATCTCAATCCTGATGATGCGGATATGAATCTGATCGGGAAGAGAGTCACATTAGGGAGCCATGTCGTCAAGGGTGACACTTATTCACATGGTGATTTTAGGGTTATTACCTTCAGCCTGATTTAATCAAACCGGTATCGGTGCGATCACCTGGGAGGAAACAAACATCCAGGTGACCAGTGAAGCATTGACCATCGCTCCAAGGTAGATCTTGCCGGTGAGTTGATAGAACCAAGTTGAGATCGGTGTAGTCATGATCAATACGCCGATGATGTGAAAGAGGTTGATCACAAAGGAGACAAACATCCCTCCTGGACCGACAAAAGGGATAAATCCTGTGGTAAACAGCGGCACATACTGGATCATCAAAAAAAGGATCAGGGGCGCAATGAGGGCGAAAGTATTGGTGAGAGACCACGCAATAAAGGTGTTGAACCAGGACTTTTTCTTTGGTCTGCGCAGCTCTCCATGCAAAAAGATCCCCATCAGGACAAAACCGATAAGGATAAAAGGGAAATACACAAGGCATAGGATAGCCCTGTAGAAGGTCAGGTCGCTGGCAAAGGGAAAGATAAATCTGAAATCTACGATAAAAAAATGCTCCAGCACGTGTTCGCTCAAATAGGCAAAGGCGAACAGGGTCAGGGCCAACAGAATCGTCTTGCCGATTACTGCCCCGTTTAAGGCAAATCGATCAGGCCTGTAAGAGATGCCAAGGTCTGCTAAGGTAAGACCGCTCCCTTTCGCCTGTTTCTTGAACCAGCGTCTGAAAATCAGAAAGCCGATGATATTAATCCAGACAAACCACCAGACAACCCCATTGACCATCATCATGGGAAATGCCCTGTCGATCGGTATGAGGTAGATATGGATGGCAAAAAGGATTAGAATCAGGGGGAGGAAGAGCCACATTAGCAATCCATTGATCCCGACAAACCTGAAGTAGGACTTCCCCGAGCAGGCGTATGTCCCGGAAAAAGGACCCTGGACCGGGTTAAAGAATCTTGTCCTCAGCAGCATAAGTCCCAGGGGAAGAAGGGATGCAAAGCAGGCTAACATGGCCATTAGTGTAGCCCATTCCTTGATCTGCCAGGTCTGGCTATCCGGGTCGATCCAGTACTTCTGCGGGGGATGAAGCGCCTCTTTCATCCACTCTACAGCCTCGGCGATGGCGGTATGGCTGTGGGATTCCTGGATGTGAATAGTCCTTGGAACAAAAACCCTTCGCGCTGTTCCGTCTCTGAACTCTCCGTAGGTCTTGCCGAATTTCGGATCCTTAACAGGAAAGGCATTCGCGGTTTGAGGAGTGTTCATCCACTCCTCTTCAAAGTGCCTGGTTCCTGTCATTCTCTTCCGGAACTCGTCCCATCGGCCCAAAACCATCAACATGTTCTTCGGCTGTGTCCGCGTGGCATCCATGGTGTAGGCAAAACCGGTTATGACCAGCGCCTTTACCTGCGGGTTTTGCAGGGCCACCTTATATGCCATTTCAGCCCCGAGGCTGTGGCCCATCATGCCTACCGCCTTTGCATTCACAAAGGGGAGAGCCATGAGATGCTTCAGGGAGGTGAGGCCGCCGTAAGTCTCGTCGAAATTGGGTTCATCCGGGTCATTGGGGATGCCGGAATTTCCGCGTCCTATTGCGTCGATATTGAGGACAGCAAAACCTCTTTTTGCAAGTTCGATACAGTAGGCGTCACCCGTTTCGCGGTTGTTCTGGTAGCCGTGGATGTACACGATCCCGGGAACACGATCATCAGGTATAGCCCCTCCAGGTTTCAACAGTTTGGCCCGAATAGTGATCCCGTTGAAATTCTCATACGTTACATTGGTTACCTCAACTCGACCGAAATCGGTTTGTATCAGGGACGACAGAACCACAGAGGCCACCATGATCACGAGACAGATGACAAAAACCATCACAGCTTTGTTGCCGTTATCGGTATCAAAAAGCTTTCTTGTATTCATTTCCTCACCAATGCATGATAAATCCCTCGCAAGGCCCGCTCGACGCTAAGGTAGACCGGGATTCCCTCATCCTGAAACTTCTTGCGTGTTTCTCTCGACACAGCCTCTACCTCTATCTCCTCCAAGAGATGTGCCCTGTTCTCAAATACCATAACCACATCCTTTCCGGTTTCTCTTTTAAGGCCGGCGAGCGGTTCAACAAGCCCCTGAAGATAGCTTCCGCCCTGAGGCGGTTCTACACCGTTCATTGTGTGAAAGGCCGGCACTTCTATCTCAAGGGTCCGCAAAAGCGTTATAATTATGAGTACGTCTACGGGTTCCCGGGTAAGAATTTCCTCAACCAGGGCCTTAATGGTTTCTGCTGGCAGGGCCGGTGAACCAGTGTCTAAAGGGTTGGCCATGCTGTTTCCCGGAGTGGGGAAAAATTTCTTGAGCCTTTTCTGGGTGTCATGACTGAAGGTGGGGATTTGGAGGCCCCATTGTTGTGCCAGATCGGAACTGAAGACGCCGATCGCTCCACCTCCACCAAGCAAGGCAATCCTTGGTCCCCTGTTCTTCAGGTATTTGAGGGCAACGAGTGTGTCTAACATTTCATCGAGACCCTGTACAGAGGCTGCGCCAGCCTGGGCCAGGGCGCCGTTCCAAACCCTGGTCTCTCCCCCCATGGATCCTGTGTGACCGAGGGCCGCCCGGCCTCCCAAACGAGTAAGACCTCCCTTCCAGATGACCACGGGTTTTTTGAGGGTCACTTGCATTAGGATATCCAGAAACCTCCGGCCATTACGTATTCCCTCAAGATAGGCCGCGATATAACCGGTCTCCGGGTCGTCGGCCAAATATTCAAGGAGGTCTGCAGCTTCCAGATCGCAGCCGTTGCCAAAAGAGATGACCTTGCTCAGACCAAGGCCTAAGGAAGGGGCCTCATGTCCGAAATCAGTGGCAACCCCACCGCTCTGGGAGATCATGGCC
>JAOZQV010000314.1 GCA_029932035.1 Deltaproteobacteria bacterium
GATAAGCGGGAAATTGCTGCGTGTATTCCTGCCGCAGGATCTGTCTTTGAAGCGACTCCTGCGCCGGGGCAAGGGGATCAGGAAAGAAGCCTCTTTCACCATTGCCGGAGACGGTGAAGGTCTGACCGTGACGTTAAACGCGGAAGGAGTGCATGCCAACGGGGGCAAAAATTATTTCAAGGCGGAAAGACCGGTATATATCCCGGTCAAGGAGATGCTTGCCAATGCGCCCGGTTTTCGGTCCATGTATGTGGAAAGGGTAACCCATTTTGAGGAAATCTATGTAGATATTATTGATAAGGCCTTTCTGCCGCCTCTGAAGCGCCTGGACCCTCAATTCGAAGAATTGGCCAGTCTTCTTCAGAAGACCATGGGCGGACAGATCACTACGAAAAACGAGGTCTTTTACTTACGAAACAGGCTGGGGGAGATTGAGTTTACCCTGGTTGCCGAAGGCATGCGCAAGCTGGCACTACTCTGGCTCCTCATTCGAAATGGGTCCCTGGAAAAGGGAACAACCCTTTACTGGGACGAACCGGAGGCTAATCTGAACCCTTCCATGCTGCCGTTGATTGTAAAGGTCCTTCTCCAGTTGGAAAAAATGGGCGTACAGATTTTCATCGCGACCCACAGTTATGTACTGCTCAAGGAGTTTGATCTCCAACGTACAGACCATTCCCTCCGGTTTTATTCCCTCAGCATGGACAACGACATGGAAATAACGCTCAATTCGTCAGATAATTACACGGGCCTGTCGCCCAACAGGATCGCCGACCAGTTTACCAGAATGTACAATATGGAAATCGAAAGGGCACTGGGAGGCAGCGAAAATGGGTAGGGTGTTACAGGAAGGGGATCTTGTCCTGATAGCCATTGGAACCCCTGACCCTGCTTTGATGCTCAGGGCGATGGAATGCCTGAAAATATCCAGCTGCTTTCTGGGACCGGATAGAGGCAAATGGAAGAACCCGTATCTTGAAGAAGTTATGGTCTTCAGCGAACAAACCTGGAACGAAAAGCTGGCTACGGACACAAAACGGGACAATTTAGGAAGCGCTCGTTCCCTTGCAATTCGGCGTTGGCAGCATCGTCTTGAACCATGATTAAAAAGGATGATAGGATTACTTGATTATGAAATACAGGTTCATCGGAGCGCACAGTTTAAAAAAGGGTTTTTAAAAAGGGTCTTTCGCCCAATCCCCCGGTAACCATGCAGTATCGTCTTAAACAAAGACGTCCTTGATCGCCGTGATGATGCTCGACAGCGTGAATAAAAAATCAAGAAATCAGTGCAATCAAGAAAATCAAGGTTCAGACAAATGAGAAACTGTCCCGCCTTACGTCGGTATCCGAAAAGCTGAAACAGTGCCCGGTGAAACGGTTACAGGCTCAGTCGTAATGGACCACGGATTACGCAGATTCTGCGGATGAGGGCAAACAAATGACAGTCAAAATTAAGCAAATTCTCACCTGCCCGGAAGGCAAGATACTGGAATTCAAGCGGGATCTGTCATCCCCCCGGCCCATGCTCAAAACATTGCTGGCCTTTGCGAATACGGCGGGCGGCCGTTTGATTATCGGTGTGAATGATGACAAGCAGGTTGTGGGTGTTGCAGATCCATTGGATGAGGAAGAGCGGATATGCAACCTGATTGCCGATACCATTGCCCCGCGTCTGGTGCCGAATGTGGAATTGATGACGGTGGAAGGGAAGACTGTGCTGGTAGTGGAGGTCTTTCTAAGCGGTTTGCGCCCTCATTACCTGAAGACGAAAGGGCCTGAAAACGGAGTTTATGTCAGATTAGGATCAACCAATCGACAGGCAGACCGGGAATTGACTGCTGAATTGCGCCGCTCGGCTGAAGGGATTGCTTTTGATGAACTCCCAATGCCTGACTTGTCCATTGATGATCTGGATCTGATGTCCATGAAGTCATTGTTCAGGGGGGAATGCAAACTGGGTGAAGAGGAACTGATCACTTTGAGACTGCTGACCCATGAACAGGGCCGGCTTGTACCCACCAAAGGCGCCGTATTGTTGTTCGGAAAAGATCGAATCCGTTATTTTCCCGATGCCTGGATCCAGTGCGGAAGGTTTGTGGGGCAGGATAAGGCCGAGATTTTTGACCATATTGAGCTGCACGACCATCTGCCCCAGGCTGTGGAAAGTATCATGCTGTTTCTCAAGAAACACGCCATGCGCGGCGCCGATTTTTCAGAAATCCGGCGCAAAGACGTCTGGAGTATTCCCCTTGGCATTCTGCGGGAGGTGGTGATCAATGCTCTGGTTCACGCCGACTATTCCCAGCGGGGCGCTCCCACCCGCATCGCTTTCTTCGATGACCGCATCGAGGTTGAAAATCCCGGCATTCTCCTTCCCGGCATGACCATCGAGGACATGAAACAGGGGGTCTCCAAAATCCGCAACTCGGTGATTGCACGTGTGTTCCGGGAATTGGATCTCATAGAACAATGGGGTAGCGGTGTTCGGCGTGTCTTCAAAGAAGCAGAAGAACTGGGTTTACCGGAGCTGCAAATCGTGGAAATTGGGATGAGGATGCGTTTTATTGTGCCATTAACAGACAAGATCACTGTTCAAGCCAGAACCGGGCCAGTCGAGGCACAAGTCGAGGCACAAGTCGAGGCACAAGTCGACCTTGACATCCTTTCAGTCTGCACTGAGCATCCGCTCTCCTCTTCAGAAATAGCAACCTCACTGGGGCATAAAAAATTGAGTGGTAATTTGCGGAAAGCCTTACCCCGCCTCAAAAAAGCTGGGTTGCTGGAATACACCATTCCCCATAAACCCAATAGCCGCATGCAGAAATACCGCTTGACCCCAAAGGGCACAGCGGCCATTAATGCAAAACGCTCAGTTGACACGGGATAAGGGGTGTCACCATACTGACCCGCGGATGAATCTTGGTCTGGATGACGGGGTGAAGACAGCTCCCGAGGAAAAAAACAGTGACCACCAATGGAAAATACAGAAACCAAACCAAAAGAGATCAAGCCTCATACTGAAGATCCGACGGTTTATGTGATTGCCGGACCGAACGGGGCAGGGAAAACCACATTTGCCAACGAATTTCTGCCGGATTTCGTAAACTGCCGCCAGTTTTTAAACGCCGACCTGATTGCCGCCGGGCTCTCGCCGTTTGCTCCGGAAACACAGAATGTGAGAGCCGGACGGCTGCTTCTGACCAGGATCAAGGAACTTACCGCTGCAAAGGAAAACTTCGGGTTTGAAACCACCCTGTCCGGACGGGGCTATGTGCGGCATTTCGAAAGGCTGAAAATGAATGGCTATCGGATTGTGCTTTTTTTTCTCCGGCTCCCGAGTGCGGACATGGCCGTCGCCCGCGTAAAAGCAAGAGTGCGGGAAGGTGGGCATAATGTTCCCGAACCCGTTATCAGAAGACGTTATAAGTCCGGCCTTAGCAATTCTTTTGCTCTGTACAGACCTCTTGCTCACATTTGGCGCATTTATGATGCCTCCTATCTCCCGCCCAAAATAGTGGCACATCAAGACATGGGGAAAACTGAAGGCACATTAGCATGGAAAGCAGATGCGGCCTTTCGGCAGGCTTCGTATAAAGTCATCCAGCGGGCTAAACAGGCGGGCTCTCTTGTGGTTATCTGGGAAAACGATCAAATAAAAGAAGTCCCTCCGGAGGAGCTGGAATTGCGGATCACTGACCAATTGCCGCCGGATGAAGGGGCCTGACCCGTATCCTATTGCTTCTAATCCTTTGATTCGTGGTTGGAAAGCAGGCCACAAATGAATGACATACATATCTCTAAGAGACAGTCAAAAGCGTTTGTTCAGATAAAGTCGAGAGTCATGGCTGATTTCGCTGTGGTGGACTTTGTGTTGTATGGTTCCACTTCGAGAGGGGAAGCGGATAAAGAGTCAGACGTAGACATTATGATCGTGCTGTCTGCACCAATTTCCCGATTCAAGCGCCATGAAATCACCGACATTGTTTTTGACGCCAACCTGCAGTTTGGAACCAATTTCAGCACGTTGGTTGTGGATCAGGAATCTTGGAACACAGGAATGATGTCCGTGCTTCCTCTGAGAGATGAAATCATTCCCGATTCAAGCGCCATGAAATCATTCGAGATGGTATACACTTATGATTACCCAGGAGAAACGCTCTGCTGTTGTTGGTTACTGGTTTGAAAAGGCGGAAGAGAGTATCACCTCTGCCCGGCGTGAATTTGGGGCAGGCTCTTTTTCTTTTGCCATGAACCGGCTCTACTATGCGGCCTTTTATGCGGTATCGGCTTTGTTGATGGCGCATAAACTGTCTTTCAAAAAGCATTCCGGAGTTCGTTCCGCTTTTCATCAGAAATTCATCAAAACCGGCCTTCTTGCGCGGAAATGGGGACGGCTTTATGATCAGCTCTTTGAGGATCGTCAGGAGGGTGATTATGTTGTTTTCATCTCTTTCGAACCGGTTTATGTGGAGACCCAACTCGACCAGTGCACTCAATTTTTAGAGCAGATCCGTAGTTTAATACCCCCTATCCCGGAATAAGTCACGATATGGACAACACAAAA
>JAOZQV010000315.1 GCA_029932035.1 Deltaproteobacteria bacterium
GCAAGTGGATATTCCGCCCTCACATAAACAATGGCTTTTTGCGCCCCCACCGCATAGGCGCAGATGGCGATCCCTTCCAGCACCTGGTGGGGGTTGCTTTCCAAAATGGTTCGATCCATGTAAGCCCCGGGGTCCCCCTCATCCGCATTGCAGATGACTATCTTTTCCTCTCCATCAGCGTTCTTTGCCAGATCCCACTTTTTGCCTGTGGGAAATCCTGCGCCACCCCGTCCCCTTAGCCCGGCTTTCACCACTTCATTGACTATCTCACCGGGTGATGCCTGAAGGGCCTTCACAAGGGTTGCGTAGCCTCCGGCGGAAATGTAGTCATAGATATTTTCCGGATCGATGAACCCGCATTTCTCCATTACCACCCGTTTTTCGTGGTAGAACCGTGGAAAATCCGACACCTCGGGAATTATTTCGTTTTCTGCCATGGCGCCTAACAGATACTCAAAAAGGGGATCCCCCTTTTCTAAAAAGGACTTCACTAACATCCTTGCCTTGCCCGGGGTTACCTGATGATAAAAGATTGAGGGGAATCCCGGATTTTCAATAATAACCACTGGCTCTGCATAGCAATGGCCGATACATCCCACAGGATGTATGCGGGCCTCTATGTTCCGCTCAGCCAATGCTTCTTCGAAGGCGCTCTTTGTCTCTAAGGCCCCGGAGGCAATGCCACAAGTCGCCATCCCTATATGTATCTTGGGGGCAGGATCTTCAGTAAATGCCTTCCTGCGTTTAACTGCCTCCTCATGAATGGAGCTGAATGCCTGATCCAGATCTTTCTTATTGGGCTGATCCATCTTTCTGCTTTGCTCTTTCTTCTTTTTCCTTTTCTATCTGAAAACCTAAGATTAGACCTTCTACTTTGCTCGGAGCCACATGCCCATGGACGTTTTCATCAACAATGGCCACAGGGGCTAAGGCACAACATCCCACGCAGGCCACCCTTTCTATGCTGAATTCCCGGTCCGGTGTTGTCTCTCCCTCGCTGATTTCGAGCTTCCGTTCAAAATTTTCGAGTATAATATCACCACCTCGAACGTGACAGGCCGTCCCGAGACATACCTTGATGTGGTGCTTTCCGGGTGGGTGGAATCTAAACTGGTTGTAAAACGTGGCTACGCCATAGATCTCACACACCGCGGTTTGCAGGTGCCTGGCAACTATCTTTAAGGCCTCAGGCGCGAGATAAGCATGCCTCTCCTGGATCATCTGAAGCATGGGGATAAGATTCCTTCTTTCTTTTCCAAATCCTGCAAGCTGAGAAGTTATATCCTCTAACATAGCTGCTTCTTGAGCGCGAATTGCCTCATCCACCAGAAGACTCCTCTTAATAACTTAACCTCTGATCCTTTGAACTCTTCCTATATCTTTTCCATTGCGCCAAAGGCGCCCTGTATCCTGTCTCGAAGCAGGAAACACAGCCTTTCCAGCAAGACAAATCCAAGTTCACTGTTGCTGGTCATCATCTCTCTCAAGTCATTTCCCTTTATAACCACGACCTCAGTCGGTTTTTGGCAGATGGCCGAGGACATGAGGTTGTGAGGTTCACCTAAAAGGGAGGACCAGCACCCTAAGATCCGCCCCTTGCCAAGGACTCCTATCACGGCATTTCCCTTGCGCGCGCCCAAGTCCACTGACCTTTCCAGGGATATGTGACCATCAGCAATGATGTAAAGATGCTCTCCGGAATCACCCTGGCAGAAAACATATTCTCCCGGCTTATATGTTTGTACCTGACAGAGACTGGCTATTTTCACGAGATAACCCCTGTCTAATCCCCTGAAAAACTCAGATCTTTCTATCACACGTTCAATCTTTGAACGTTCCATGGGAGACCTCCAAGATGTTGGTAAGAGTTGATCATTATTAAAGGACCACATACGGACAGACCATCAGACATTTATAAAGGCTGTTGATCCCTTCCCTGCCATATCATTACTATTTCAGTAGTCCACTGAAGGGAAGAGTTTACGGTTGGTATGCGGGAGAAAAAGGGCGGCAATATACTCATCTGTAAAGGGCTGATAGGTTGAAAGCTCGATATTTGTCATCGATCTTGAGATATTGACGCATGTCTCTATAGCCGATTCTGATAGGAGGCACATGCGGGCGCCCGTAAGGGAGCTGTTCCCGATGAATTGAATTTTCTCTTGCGGGATATCCGGCAGGAGACCTATAGCTATGGACTTGGGGATATCCAGAAAACTACCGAACCCGCCAGCCACATAAAATGTGTCTATCATGTCAAACCCGAGTCCGATATAGTCGGTGAGCGACTTAATGGCGGCGAAAACTGCCCCCTTTGATTTAATAAGGTTATCAATATCAGACTCGGTAATGACGACAGCAGTACCCGATTCTGTTTCATCAGGATATGCGATGACATATTGCGGGATGTTATCCTCGATCTTGAGCCGGTCATCCGACCGATTTCTATCAAATTTACCTCCAGGGTCTATAATGCCGTTTTTTACGAATTCATAAATGCAATCGATCAGACCCGTACCACAGATCCCTCTCGGTCTGGCATTCCCTATGGTTTCGTATTTAAGCCGGCCGTCTGTGATCTTTATTTTTTCAATGGCCCCTTTTATGGCGCGCATGCCGCAGCGGGTCCCGCCACCCTCAAAAGCAGGTCCGGCCGAGGCGGAACAGCACACTAACCAGTCTTTATTGCCGATGGCAATCTCGCCGTTGGTGCCAATATCGATCAGCCCCCTCACCTCTTCATGTTCCGGAATACCGCACGACATGACCCCGGCAACGATGTCTCCACCCACATAGGAGGCAACACAGGGGATGGTTTCCAGAATACCGCGAGGACTAATCTGAATGCCGATTTCCTCCGCACGGATCTGAGGGAATTCATCTGCCGTGGGCACATAAGGGTCCAGACGGATGGAACAGGGGGTCAGGCCTAAAAGAAAATGGCTCATGGTGGTATTCCCGGCGGCCACAATGGCGTTTATTTCATCAATGGGGACGTCCTTCTCTTTGGCCAGTTTTTTTATGAGCTGGTTGATGTTTTTTATCACCGCTTTCTGCACGGGGTGTATCCCCCCCCTTCCGCAGGCAAAGATCACCCTTGATATAACATCCTCTCCGTAGCTCGCCTGTTGATTGTGGCATCCTTCCGAACCGAGCAGCTTGCCTGAGTTCATATCCAGCAATTGGGCCACAACAGTCGTCGTTCCAATGTCAATGGCCAGGCCGTAGCTGGAATCAGCCGTATTGAGGGGGTCGATTTTCAGGATGCGGTAATTGTTTCCGTGTTTTGAGACGGTTACAGTGACCTTCCATTCGTTTTCACGCAGCATATCAGATAGATGCTGAATACAGTCTAAAGAGAAGTCAAAGGCTTGCCATCCAAGTTGTTTTCTCAGCTCCCTTGATATACGTTCAATGTCGGGAACATTATCTTCAACGGTTGGCGGCGGCAGTTCCAAATATATCTTCTTAATTACAGGCTTAAACTCGTACTTGATTGAGCCCTCGGTTGCCCCATCAATCATGATCTTAGACTCATCCATCCTCGATTCAGGCGGAATGATTATCTCGAGATCGTCATTCACCTCTGTCTGGCAGGCAAGGACATAACCTTTCATTATCTCATCTGCCGAGAAAAAGCCTTTTGCATGTTCTTCAGCCTCGGCCAGACCCTTAGAGACCTGGACACGGCATTTGCCGCAGACACCTTCACCACCGCAAAGGTTGTTTATGAACAGATCTGCATTTTGAGCTGCTTCTGCGATTGTTGTGCCTTCCTCTACCTCAACGGATTTATCAGCGGGCAGGAAATGGATGGTATATTTGTGCATTGATTATCTCCAAAAGTTTCACGCTATATCCGGTTGATTTTTCGAGAAACAGGCTTCGTATTCCACCGGGCGCAGGGATTTTGAAAAAGGGCTATTTTCTGAGCGAATAAAGGATGTTTGATAATTGAAGATCAATATATTCATCAAGGGTGAGACGCTTTTTGAAATGCCATCGCTTTAAAATCCACATATGAGCTGCAATAATAATATTAAAAGCTGCTAAATCAACATCCACCTCTCTAAACACGTCTTGGGTTATCCCTTCCCTGATCATTTCACAAAAAATATTGCTTACCTCTACCTCTAACTGCATAATGCGCGCCTTGGATGCCCTGTCAAGGGAATTGGATTTTTGATAAATCAACAGGGCCTTTTCCCTTTGCTGGTCAACCACTCTAAAATAAAGGGGCGCCGCAATTGCTAATTTCTCTTCAGCATCATCAATTCCACGGATCTTCCTGATGAGGTTATCGCGGAAGATATTCAAGACATCTTCCATGATCATTCGCATGATCTCCGATTTCTTTTTAACATAATGATAGGTGACTGGCAGACTGACGCCTGCTGCTTCCGAAATCTCTTGAATTGACGTGGCATTAAACCCTTTCTTGACATACAGCGCACTTGCCGCATCAATGATTTCTTTCCTTACTTTGTCAGCATCCGTTATCTGATCGATTACTGTTAACTTCTTTTTATATTTTTCCATATGTTTTCACCGTATTGGAA
>JAOZQV010000316.1 GCA_029932035.1 Deltaproteobacteria bacterium
AATGAATGATCTATGGCCAATTCATCCTTCTTTTCAGAGGGAATGAAGTCCCAACAAAATATCAATTGTCCTGTTTGCCACTTATATGGTAGCATATTTTATGAAATCCGCTGAATTCTAATTTAACATCTGTATTAAGTTCAACCATGCTATAGCGGTTTGTGGGACAATTCTATGAATAACAATCCCCTATATAACAGCCGGATTACCAGGACCTATGTGGAATATTTACGAAAACACTATCCTGAGGTGGCGATTGATTCTGTTTTGGCCTACGCTGGAATGACCGCATCTGAAATACAGGATGGGGCGCACTGGTTTACTCAAAATCAGGTTGACCGTTTTTATGAAATCGTGGCTGTGAAGACGGGCAACCCGAATGTAGCGAGGGAGGCGGGGCGTTTTTCAGCTTCTACCGAAGGGCTGGGTGCTGCAAAACAATATACATTAGGCTTAATGAGCCTTACCTCCATTTATATGTTAATGGGCAAGCTCTACCCCCTTCTGAGTCGGGCTGCCGAGATAACGACAAAAAAGATTGGGTCCAACAGGGTTGAAATTATTTGCACGCCCAAGCCGGGCGTGCGCGAAAAACTACAGCAATGCGAAAATCGGATAGGCACCTTTGAAGCGGTGGCGACTTTTTTGACCGATAAGCCCGCTCAGGTCGAGCATACTTCATGTCTCCACAAAGGCGACGACGCCTGCCGCTATGTTGTTATTTGGGAAAAAACCCCGGCTCATCTCTGGAAAAAAATACGCAATTACGCGTTGCTGTCCTCAATAGCCGTTTGCCCTGCGCTCATCCCGTTTCTTCCAACGATCTCATGGGTTGCCCTTTTGATAATATGTGCCTCTCTCACAGCAGCAGTCACATTTTATACCCAGCATCTGGAAAAAGCAGAACTGATCAAGACCATTAAGACCCAGGGCGATGCCGCCAAGGACCTTTTGGGTGAGGCTGATATCCGGTACAATAACGCGGTATTTGTTCAGGAGATCGGACAGGCTATCTCTACTATTTTGGATATTGATAAACTTATTAGGACTGTTGTTAGTGTAATGCAGAAGCGCCTCGATTTTGATCGCGGCATGATCATGATTGCCGACAAGAAAAAGGCACATCTTACATACAGGAACGGCTATGGATATGACCGTGAATTGGAAGAGGTGTTGAGAAATACAGGGTTCCATTTAGGCAATCCCCGTTCACGAGGGGTTGCGGTGGAGGCGTTTAAAAAGCAAAAGCCTTTTCTGGTAAATGATATCTCTGAGATAGAACAGGATCTTTCTGAAAGGAGTCAGGAATTTGTTAAAAAGATGGGCACTCAGTCATTTCTTTGCGTGCCGATTGTCTATGAAAATGAATCCTTAGGACTCATTATCGTGGATAATATCGAGTCAGAAAAGACCCTCGCCAGGAGCGATATGAACCTGTTGATGGGAGTCGCATCCCAAACGGCTATAAGTATGGCCAATGCTATCTCTTTCCAGAAGCTTCAGGAGAGCGAGGAGAAATACAGAACCATACTCGAGAGCATTGAAGAGGGATATTTCCAGGTTGATTTGGCCGGAAACTTCACCTTTGTCAATGATGCACTCTGTAAGATCCTTGGGTACTCTCACGAAGAGTTAAGGAGTATGAATAACCGGGAGTATACTAACTCAGAGATCTCTGCGAGAATGTATAAGGCCTTCAATGAAATCTATCGCACCGGAAAGCCTGCGAACATTATAGACTACCAGATTATAAGAAAGGATGGGGGGAGAAGAGATCTTGAGATCTCTGCTTCTCTGTTGAACAATTCGGCAGGCGAACCGGTAGGATTCCGGGGGGTCGTCCGGGATGTCACAGAGAGAAAACAGGCCGAGGCGATGCATAGGGAAAAATTGGCAGCAGAGGCTGCCAGCAGGGCAAAGAGCAAATTCTTGGCCAACATGAGCCACGAGATAAGGACCCCTTTGAATGGGATTATCGGTATGACGGAATTAGCCATTATGACTGACATGGATAGCAATCAGCGTAATTTATTGCAGACCATCCAGACAGAATCGAACTCCTTGCTCGGTATTATCAATGACGTCCTTGATTTTTCGAAGATCGAGGCGGAAATGCTCGAATTGGAGGAGATCTCATTTGATCTCACGAGTATGGTCGATAATCTTGTGAACAGCTTTACACACAGTGCCAAGCAAAAAGGTCTGGAAATCAGGGCATCTTTTGCGGCAGATGTCCCGTCCGGTGTCATTGGCGATCCTGGACGGCTGAGACAGGTATTGACAAATCTTGTGGCCAACGCCGTTAAATTCACCCCCAAAGGTGAAATAAATATCGATGTTCATGTGGCTGAAGACCTTGGCAAGAGTGTCAAGCTACGTTTTTCGGTCAGGGATACGGGTATCGGAATAGCAAAAGATAAAAAGGAGACCATCTTCGAGAGCTTCACCCAGGCAGACAGTTCAACCACCAGGACATACGGTGGAACAGGTCTGGGAACCACTATATCAAAGCAATTAGCGGAACTGATGGGTGGCGAAATAGGTGTGGAAAGTGAGGTGGGAGAGGGGAGCTGCTTCTGGTTTACCGCGGTCTTCTCCATACAAACGATTGAAAAGGGTACACGGGTCAAAAAGGATCAAGAATCGGTCATCAGCCCAAAGCAGGTAGAGAATCAGAGGAGATCGTTCAAAGTACTTTTGGTGGAAGATTATCCAACCAATCAGCAGGTGGCCATGAGCCATCTAAAGGCGGCCGGGTACGACGTGGATCTGGCGGAGAATGGTCTCGCGGCATTAGAACTTTATAGGAAAAACCACTACGACCTCATCCTGATGGATATCCAAATGCCTGTGATGGATGGTTATGAGGCTACCCGCGAAATCAGGAGACTTGAAACCCTAAGCAGGCAAATCGAAACTACTGACAAGGCATCTGATAATCAACAACCGCTATCCAGCAGAGTTAAAGACCGATCATCAATCAAAAGAGTTCCTATCGTTGCCATGACAGCACATGCCGTTGAAGGTTACAGGGAGGAATGCTTAGGGGTAGGAATGGATGATTACCTCACCAAACCATTGACGAGGAAGCATTTTTTGGCCATGGTGAAGAAATGGACCGGTTCGACTACCGGCGGGGATGCCGAAACCTCGAGTCTCCAGCCCATCCCGCAACCCGACAGAATTAACCTCGATGAACCAGGACTTCCGCTTCGTTCCAACAATCATCAATCCAAAAAGGATCTTCCAATGGATTTTGAGAAGGCATTGAACGAATTTGAAGGAGATAAACCGCTCCTGATGGAGGTCTTGAAGGGTTTTATGGAAAATGTCAGGGAACAGATAGGGGTCATCCAACAGGCTCTAATGTGCCAGGATGCTGATCGGGTGAGGAGAGAGGCACATTCCATAAAGGGTGGAGCCGCGAATCTAAGAGCCGACGAGCTTTCAAGAATCGCATTTGAGCTTGAAAATATCGGGAAATCAGGTAAATTGGAGAGGGGAATCGAGGCCCTGAAAAGGCTCGAAAACGAGCTGGATGGTTTAGGAAAAATGGAGAGGACCCTGTAAACAAACCAAAGAGAGCAGGGAGCATCTTTTATGAAAATCTTGATAGTGGATGATGAACTTGTAAGCCGTAAAAAAATGGACCTGCTGGTCAGGAGTTTAGGCTATGAGACCCTTGTTGCCAGTGACGGGGTGGAGGGTTGGGAGGTCTGGAAAAACGAGAGGGCGAGAATGGTAATTACGGACTGGATGATGCCTCGAATGGACGGCCTGGAGCTTTGCAGGAGAATAAGAGAGGCTGAAGGGAGCCAGTACATCTACATCATAATGGTCACCTCAAGAGAAGATGTCAACGACCTTGTCAGGGGTATGGACGCGGGAGCGGATGACTTCATTACAAAGCCCTTTGTTAAAGAAGAACTGGCCGTAAGGATCAGGGCCGGACAAAGGATATCCGGTTTCGAGACCAGGGATGTCGTTATTTTCTCCTTAGCCAGGCTGGCCGAGTCACGTGATTCAGAAACGGGTAACCACCTGGAACGTATACGGCACTACTCTAAGACGTTAGCCTTAGCCATCTCCAACTCAGATAATCCCCCTGCAGAAATAGATGGCCTGTTTCTGGACAACATTTATCTGACCAGCCCTCTTCACGACATCGGCAAAGTAGGTATTCCTGACTATATATTGCTTAAACCGGAACGTCTTGATGATAAGGAATTTGAAATCATGAAAAGGCACAGTGATATCGGATTTGATACACTTAACGAAGCGTTAGAAAAATATCCGAAGGCGGATTACTTGCGTATGAGCGCGGAAATTGCGCGCTCCCATCATGAGAGATTCGATGGCACCGGGTATCCTGATGGCCTCAAGGGAGAGAAAATTCCGGTCTCTGCACGTATAGTGGCAGTGGCGGATGTATATGACGCGCTTGTTAGCAAGAGGGTATATAAGAATGCCTATAAACATGATGTCGCCAGGGCAATCATTGAAAATGAGAGGGGAAAACATTTTGATCCAATGATGGTAGATGCCTTCCTG
>JAOZQV010000317.1 GCA_029932035.1 Deltaproteobacteria bacterium
TCGATCTCTTCCAAAAGAACTTCCGGATCAACGACAAGGCCGTTTCCGATAAGGCACTTCTTGTCTTCGTAAAGGATCCCGGAAGGGATGATGTGAAAAATGAATTGCTTCCCATCCACCACTAAGGTATGACCTGCATTATTTCCACCCTGAAATCTCACGACCAGATCCGACCTTGCCGTCAGAAGGTCTACTACCTTCCCCTTTCCTTCATCACCCCACTGAGTTCCAACCACTACTGTATTGGACATATCTTTCTCCTTATGCATATAAGGCCTTGGCTAAAAAACCCCTCAACTAAGAAATCCTAAAACTCAAATCCCTTTTCCCTTAAAAGCTTCAATCCTGCATCAACCACATCCGGATCATAAAGAATACCGCGATGCTTCGATATCTCCTCCATTGCCTTGTCAAGTCCCACGGCTGCCCTATACGGTCTGTGAGATGCCATCGCCTCGACAACATCAGCTACAGCCAAGATTTTGGCGCCCAAATATGTCTCATTGCCCAGAAGTCCTTGAGGATATCCAGAACCATCAATCCTTTCATGATGCTGGAGCACCATCTGAGCCACCGGCCATGGAAATTCTATCCCTTTTAGGATATCACAGCCTATCTGGGAATGCTCTTTCATCATTCCCATCTCAAGTTCTGTCAATTTACCGGGTTTACTGAGAATCTGTCCCGGAATTGCGTTTTTCCCAATATCATGTATCATGCCGGCCATGCGCACACCGTCAATCTGATCCTGAGACAAACCCATCTCTTTGGCAATGGCACCTGCAAGTGTGGCGACTCGTTTCTGGTGGCCGGATGTGTAGGGATCCCTCTTTTCAATGGCCAAGACCATGGCCTCCACAATGCTCTCCATGGCCGTTCGAAGTTTTTTGAGGCTGCCACGCAGTTCTTTCTCTGCCCTGTTCCGTTCCCGGATATTAGTACGCTCTCTCAGAACACGCCTCAGCCTGAGAATCAGCTCGTCAATACCAATCGGTTTTTCCAAGAAGTCGCTGACACCGATTTCTATGACCCTGTCGTATGAATATTCATCTGCAAAACCTGTGACAAGGATAACATCAGCGTCATGCTCCTCCTTTATTCTCCTGGCTAATTCGATGCCGTCCATACCCGGCATCATAATATCGGAAATAACCACATCTGCGCCCTTCTCTTCTAAAATCTTCAATGCCTCGAACCCATCGGAAGCAACAGAACATCCGTAACCGGATCTCTCCACGCCCTCGCGTATCAGATACCTGAGCGTCTCTTCATCATCTACAACCAGTATATGAGGCTGGCCATGGTCTTTTTCGTTATTTATTATTTTGCTCATCAACTTGATTTTTCAGGGAGATCTGAAATCCGGCATAGTCCTCGGGTGTATCAATATCCCTACCATCATATGGCCTTTCCGGGACGATCAGGCAGACTTGATCCTTGTATTTCGTAAAAAGTTCCCTGGCGCCTACATCACCCTGCAAGATCAGCAGTTCAGGATACAATGCACGGCTGAAAATCATCGGGTGAGCCGGCCTATCCTTTCCCTTGATCGCGCCAAGCGGCAGCCCGGACTGCAGATGCCGACAGAGCAAGAGGTTGATTAGATCTCTGTGAATGAAGGGCATATCACCTAACAGGATCATTGCATGATCGTGGGTGTTCTCAATCTCTGATATGCCGGCTATAATGGAAGAACTGATGCCCTGCTTGAATTGCCGGTTTTCTATGATGCTCAGCTTTGGCTGAGGGAAAGAGGAGGTAATGATCTTTTTGATATCCCCGGCCTGATATCCCAGAACCAATACGATCCTTTCCAGTTTAGACGTTAAGGCCTCGATTAATACCCGCTCGATAAGTGTCTGCCCCCCGAGGGGCAGAAGTTGCTTTGTTTTGCCCATCCGTGTGGACGCGCCAGCGGCAAGCAGGATGCCTGCAACCCTTTGTACACGCTGGTTCATATCTGTCCTATACGGCGCCCCACTCAAACCCCTTATCAAAAACCTTCAGGTTGATTTCCCTGAGGCGGTCAGGACTGACCTGAGTTATGGTCTCCTTTAGTTCGTCATAGCTGATAGGACCTTCCTGAAAGGCAGAAAAAAAGCCTAACAAGGCGAGATTTGTTGACATGGGGGCCGCTAACCCTGCCGCGATGTCCGAGGCCTGGATGGAGTGACACTCGACTCCGATCTTTTCGAGATAAGGTCTTACCTCTTCCCGGGGAAAAGAGGTTGTTGGAGCGTTTGCATAGAGTTTTCCACCCTTAGCAAGAAAGGGAATATTGCGGTAGGCCTCGTTCTCCTCCAATGCGAGCAGGATATGGGCCGAACCGGCCCTGACCAGGCTCCCTTTTACGCCTCCGACCCTGAGATGAGAAACAACGGATCCACCGCGCTGCGCCATTCCATGGGTTTCGGCAACCAAAATCTTAAGGCCTTTGTCAACAGCAGACCGGGCCAGGAGCTTGGTCATGAACAGTATGCCCTGGCCTCCCAAACCACTTAAAACAAAATTGATGTTTTCCATCGAATTTACTCGCTCTCCTTACGCCTCTATAATAGCGCCCTTGGGGCATATGTCTAAACAGACGCCACACTGGGCACAAAGTGTTTGGTCAACTGCGGTTCGTCCCAGATCAGTGTCCTTATAAAGCGCCGGGCATTCAAACCGATCGTGGCAGAAATTACACTCCACGCAATCTTCCGTTACAACAACTTTCTTTTTCTGTGGAATGGCCTCTTCCCTGTAGGCGATGACACAGGGATGCCGCGCGATAATAACGGCGACCCCGCCAGCCGGATCATTTGTATATTCAACAGCCTTTTTGATCAGTTTGTTCATTGCCTCTAAATCATAAGGATCCACTACCTCGATAAAATCGACGCCGCAACCGGCGACAACCCTTTCAAGGGGGATCATTTTTCCCTTGGTCCCATCCGCACGGATCCCCAATCCCGGGGTGGGCTGCATCCCTGTCATTGCGGTGGTCTGATTATCTAAGATCACTAAAATAAATCGAGAGTCATTATAAACCGCGTTTAACAACCCGGCGGTGCCTGAATGATAAAAAGTAGAATCCCCGATGGTAGCCACAATCGGCTGATCAACTTGATCCTGGGCAAAAGAGTGGTAGAAACCGGAGGCCATGGTTATGCCGGCCCCCATATCCAAACAGGTGTCAACTCCCCCTAAGTTTATCCCTAAGGTGTAACAGCCGATATCAGAGGTAAATATCGCCTTTGGTCTGGCCTTCCTGATGGCAAAAAAGGAGGCCCTGTGAGGGCACCCGGGACAGAGGGTGGGTTTACGTATGGGGAGTTCAAGCCCCTTCACCAATTCAACGGCGCTCTGGCGCCCGTCGCTGCTCAGCCCTTTCATCTGTAGTCCTTCAAGGGTTTTATTGATAAGGCCATAGACCACCTCTGGCACCAGTTCACCTTCAGATGGGACATGGTCTGAAAACCTGCCGAGGACCTTCTCGCTGTCTCTCAGGAAATATTCTATCACAGTATCGGTCTCTTCAATGACAAGCACCTTTTCACAGGCAGACATAAACTCCTTGGCTAACCCCTCCGGAAATGGGTGAGGCGCGCACATTTTCAGGACCGGGATATCCTTTCGGTCTTCATCCGACAATATGTCCCGCACAACCGAATAAGGCACGCCGCCAGCCAAGATACCCAAGGGATACTTTTCCCCCGGCTTTAGATCGTGAAAGTTGAACGGATCAAGTTTTTCGAACCTTCGCCCGATTTCCTTTAATTTTCCATTCAGCTCACCATGGAGAATAAAACGAAATCGTGGCGTAGCCGCCCACCGGCCAGGGTTCCTTTCAAAGGATGCCTTCTGCTCATTGTTTTTAAGGCCCCCCCATGTGAGGCTCTCCCTGGCATGACACACCCGGATGGCAGGCCGCAAAATGACCGGCACCTGGAATTCTTCGGAAAGATCAAAGGCAACCGCCACCATCTGTCTCGCCTCTTCAGGACTGGAAGGATCCAACACCGGGACCTTGGCAAAGCGGGCCATCAACCGGGTGTCCTGTTCGGTCTGGGATGAGTGTGGACCGGGGTCATCACAGGAAATGATAACAAACCCTCCCATATTCCCTATATAAGCAGCGCTCATAAGTGAGTCAGCCGCCACATTCAGCCCCACCTGTTTCATACAGCACGCCGCCCTTTTCCCTGAAACGGCGGCTGCAAAGGCGTTATCAAAGGCGACCTTTTCGTTGGTGGACCACTCCACATAGGTATTGAGGCCCGCGGACTTAATCAGTCGAACCACCTCGGGCAGGATCTCCGAACTCGGCGTTCCGGGATAGGAGGTCACTACCTGACACCCGGCCTCAAGCAGGCCTAAAGCGATGGCGCCGTTTCCTAAAAAAATCTCTTTTTGCGTCATGACTATTCTTTCTTCCCCTGTTTGGATTTTTCGATTATTTCGACGATAGAGGGCATCTAAAGATGACCCCTCATAAATTAGGTGAAAGGGTAGCCGCTCCGGGTCATAAAGTCAAGCAGGGAGATGAGGGATTTTTACACTGT
>JAOZQV010000318.1 GCA_029932035.1 Deltaproteobacteria bacterium
GGCGCAAAATATTGAGCTTGAGCGGTTGTCTCAATCCCCTCTAATCGGGGCACTCATTCCAACTATGACAACAACAACACCAAAAAGAATTAGAATTAAGTCTCAATCCCCTCTAATCGGGGCACTCATTCCAACACTACTCCCGAAATCCCATCGTTTTTCAGGGGGTTTCAAAGCATTTTCCGCGCACCTGCCCGATTTTTGCGTCCGGTTCTCTTTTTGGAGGGCAAAAGCAACAGCACATTCACCGCAACATCCTTTAATCCTTATGAAAATCAATTTCCTCACACCTCCTTTCTCCAAATCAAAGCTATTTCCTTTATAACCCTTTCTTTTTCTTATCATTTTAGGTCAAAACCCAAGAAAATCACGTTAAATGGTCCGACATCCACCGGAAATATGCCAATGCCTATTCTTGACCGCAAGAAAAACCTTACGGCATACGTTATCCAATGCTATTCAGATGCCCAATCTCGTCTTGCAGGCTATGAATGAGACCGGGCAGTTGTTTCGCAAAGGCTGCCGAACTTTTTGGATGGTTTACGTAGCCGGCATGGTTCAAGTCGTTTCTCAGTTGCGCCAACGGTCCCCATATTTTCACAAGGCCTGGCTTCCGGTGGCAAATCCGGAGGTATGCTTCGGTTGTTTCAGGAAAATCATCTTCCGATTTTTCCGATTCCCGACAGATCATATCGTTGAAAGCAATATTGATGGCAAAAGCAGCTACGTCCCTCTCCTTAGAGTCCTTCACATCTCCTTTCACAAACGATATTAGGTAGGTAATCACAACTTCCCGTAAGATAGTGGCTCCCTGCTGAATCAGGTTGTGTTCAAGACACCAGTTTGCAGCCGCTATTCCGTCTGACAGCCCGTCTCCCTTGAACGATGCCATGTTCTCCCCCAGCAGTGCGAAGAGTGGCTGGAAAGGAGGCAACAGATCAGCGTTTTCGCATTGCTTCATCTGTGATTTAAGCTTCTCGGCAATTGTGTGTATTTCCACTGCTCTACAAGTTGTCATCGCCTGACAATAGGATCCAAGTGTCTGTCCAATATCCCTGATCGCGGCTGCGTTCCTGTCTTTTCCTTTACTTTCCGCAAGGATTTGTTTGAGACCGCCCCGTGCCAATGTGTTAATCAGACTGGCGTCCCCTGCCTCTACAAAACGATCAACCGCTATTGTCCAGTCCAGTAAGTAGTTAAAGGCCGTCAAGTCATGAATCGGCGCTTTGCGCTTTTCGATGGGGAGATTAATGGCCTCAAAAGGGTTCCCCAAGACTTCAAATGCCCCATAGTAGATTGCTTTCAGCATTACGTTCTTCAACACTTTTGCGTAATTCAGGATAACAATTGCTAACATCGGAATTGAACGAAACGCATGGGTTATGTCGAAAATGACCTCGTCATCTTTCTTTAGTGAGCCAAAAACGATGTTGAAGATTTGCCATATTTCCGCCTTGCTCTTGCCATCAGGAATATCTACCCGCTTTACAGGACACGACATGAATCCAGATAGACGGCCCCTGAGCCCTGTGCGGGAGAGGCTCTCTCTTGTCTTGTGATCTTGGTGGCCGTTGTCCAACCAGTTCTTTTCGTAGGCATCCTTGGTAGTAAATATCAGGATACGATCCTCAGATCTCCAGTCGCTACAGGAGAACCGGATTGTTGCCTCCTGAACGAACCGAACATTTTCAGACTGGAAACCTTCCCTGTAATAGGTACACGGGACATAGTCATTCGTCCCCAAAAACGAGATAAATACTCTTGCCATATTTACACCCTGTATCTCCTGGAAACCCTGCTGCATAGGATCTCGTGGTTGGTCATGGTGAAACTGAACTTCCTCTTTGGTCCACGAAACACACGAAAAGGCCTATAATACGATTCGTTTAACAGTTGCTTTGGGATAGCAGCCGAAGTTTACAAGGAGGCCAAGAGGTATCCCTGTGGCTTTCAGGTAATTGAGGACCTGGGCCGTGTGCTCACCGGTTGTAGTAAAAAGCGCTTTGATTTCAACAATAATACTTTTGTAACATACCAGATCGGGCAGGTAAACCCTGCGCAGAGGCTCCCCCTTATAAGTCAGCCTCAGTTCCTGTTGTGCAACAAAAGGCATGTTCCGGATCGAAAGTTCCTTTTCCAGGCATTCCTGGTAAACCGCTTCAAGAAACCCGCAACCCAGCTCCCGGTAAACCTCAAATACAGCCCCCTGAATCCGGTAGCTTTCGTCTTTATACAGAATTTCCCATGCATCCTTTTCGTGCCTTTCGTGTATTTCGTGGACCCAAAACAATATTCATCCGGCCGTAAGGCCCATAATGCCATTACGCCAACAGCGTAACGCCGTCAGCGTAATGAATGATGTTTATCTCCATGTTCGATTGATCCATTTTTTCAAAAAGATGTCTACAATCACGTAACTTCCATTTTCCTGCCTCACTTGGTCCCTTTCCATTAAGCGTTTCAACGCCTTTTGTATGGAAGATGAAGATCCCAGGCTATATCTTCCCAAAAATCCCGCGCTAAAAACTGCAGGATATTTCTCACTTGCCAGTGCGACCATCAAACTCCGCTGCTTCTCAGTCAGCCCCTCCCACACTGCAACATAGGTGCTCGACTCCCTTGAAATAAGGGTATCGAGACTCTCTTGAATGTCATGATGCAGGATAACACCGCTGTCCTGACAAATTTCCCATAATACATTACATAACATTTGAAAATAGTAGGGATGACACTCAGTGGTATTCAAAACCTCTTCCATTTCCCCTTTCCCCGCGGAAATTCCGCCTGATGAAAACCTGTCTTCGGCAAATTTTCTCAATTCCGTGGGATCTATCTTCTGCAATGGGAAATGCTTACCGCTTTTATAAAATGGACGGTTAGGATTGTTGAATATCTCCCGCATCAGGTGTGTCTTGCTCCCCATAAATATGTACGAAACATTTCGGTGTGCTTGAAAAGCAGACCTCATCTTCCGCTCGATTTCATCATCTTCAAAATTGGCGATCTCCTGAAACTCGTCAAAAACAACAACCGCCTCTTTCTTGTGGCGGTCTGCCGCCTTTTTTGCAGCCACAAGAAGGTCATCAATATGGGGAGAAAAATCGGCTGAACGGTCAAACTCCAATTCAAACTGCATGGAGCGTTCATTCATCACCGCCTTAGGTATAACCCTTGGTAGATATTCATTGATCTTCCTTAATACGCTCGTCATTTTGCCAGGAAGCCCGACTGTTATCGCCTTAGCGTATATCTCAATAAATTTCTCCTTGTTGATGGCCGGATAGAGGTCAGCATAAAACGTGAGGATGCCTTTCCTTTTTACCCTTTCAAGGACGCGAATGATCAATGATGTTTTACCATATCTCCGTGGCGAATATATGATAACATTCTGGCCGTTTTCTATATCCCTGATTAGTTCACGGACCTCGTTCACTCTGTTGCAGAAGTGCCTGCCACTCACCGTTTCTCCATAAACAAATGGATTTTTCATGAATTCACCTGTTGCCTCTGGCGCCTTTGGCG
Source organism: Deltaproteobacteria bacterium (assembly GCA_029932035.1). Lineage (GTDB taxonomy): Bacteria > Desulfobacterota > DSM-4660 > Desulfatiglandales > Desulfatiglandaceae > Desulfacyla. The sequence continues at coordinate 3,523 of JAOZQV010000318.1, forward strand.
GACCCCTTGGTTTGTCCACGAAACACACGAAAAGCACGAAAAAGCCTATAACAGGATTCGTTTAACGGTTGCTTTGGGATAGCAGCCGAAGTTGACAAGGAGGCCAAGACGCATCCCCGTGGCTTTCAGGTAATTGAGGACCTGGGCCGTGTGCTCGCCCGTTGTAACGGAAAGCGCTTTTATTTCAACAATAATACTATTGTAACAGACCAGGTCGGGTCTGTAAATATGGCGCAGAGGCTCCCCCTTATAGGTCAGCTTAAGCTCCTGCTGTGCAGCAAAAGGGACGTTCCGGATCGAAAGCTCCTTTTCCAGGCACTCCTGGTACACCGCTTCGAGAAACCCGCAACCCAGCTCCCGGTAAACCTCAAATACAGCCCCCTGAATCCGATAACTCTCATCACCGTACAGGATCTCCCCGCTCATCGCTCCACCCCTTTCGTGTCTTTCGTGTTTTTCGTGGACCTATTGCCCTTTAAACCCCGTATCTCCTAAAAACATGATGTTTAAAATGATGGGTCAACTTGATTGTTCCATCATCCCCGTGTTCTTCCATTGCCTCCCGCTCGGTTGTCGAATAAACCGGTATCAATCTCTTCTCCAGAGCAAAATTCACCATGATAAAACACGCCCCGAAATCCCCCTGTATCAGGACGTAATCTCCCTTGTTCGAATGCTCTTTCAACCACCGCTTGATCGGTTCAAGATAGCTATCTATGCCGGTAAGATCAGGAGGGATCTGACGCCACATCGCCTTGAGATCAGGGGGCAGGTCTGTTATCTGATCAACGGCCAAAGACCGACGGGCATCGTCTTGTTGAATGCTCGTTATCCGGTGGTTGAATATCAAAAACAGTTGTTTATCCATTTGCATCATGAGGGCAGACCCTCCTGAATCAGTGCAAGGATTTCTCTCTCCGCCTCCCTAAGCATTTTTTATACCATTCCAACAACTTCTGAATAGCGAGATCAGTCGTCAATCCTTTGGTAGTAATCAGCCACAATTCATCAACCGG
>JAOZQV010000319.1 GCA_029932035.1 Deltaproteobacteria bacterium
TGATACGCCCCTAAAAAATTCTTTTTACGGGCATTTCTGAATCATTGGCAGTAGTTAACTTTAAGGGGCTATTGCCTTCTTAGCAATTCCGTAGGCACTTCGGCCTTTTCCGGCCATCCATCGGGTATGACCACGCCCGGTTTCTCTCCCAACTTCTCTTTTACCTTTGGGAGCCCTGGCCGCTTGAATTCTTCACGCGCTTCTTTCGGGATTCTGCCGTTCAGGATCGATTCGGAGCGCAATCTCCTCCCCGCAGTCTTTTCCATCATTGTGCCGATTTCAAGGATCCTGTCGATATTGATCCCGTCGATATCAATCCCCATCTCATCCAACATGACACACATATCTTCAAACGTGACCAATCCTACAACATTGGGATCCTTATAATAATACGATCCTGTCCCAGGCACTGGGGTTTTACCTAAGAAATTCGCAGGCTGCCCACCCATCCCGCCGATGGTCCCCTCAAAGATGTCGATCCCTGCCTGAAGGGCGGCCAGGACATTTGCAAGACCCCAGCCCCTGGTCACATGAAAATGGGCTATGTGGAGATCCGTATTGGGGATCTCATCCAATATCATTGAAAAATAGCGGTATACCTTATCGGGCGGCGCAGAGCCATCATGGTCTGCATGTTCAATATCATCGGCTCCGATGCTGAGCCACCGCTTGGTAAACTCCACGGCGTCCTCAAATTTTGTGGGGCCCGATATGGGGCTCCCCCAGATGGTGCTCACCGTACCGCACATCTTGATGCCAGCCGCCTTGCATTTCTTGATGCATCTCTCCGCCTCCTTCCAGTAATTAGGAAGCGTGGTGCCACTGTTGGCGAAATGATGCTCCTCATCCGTTGATACCATCATCAGGACCCTGTCCGGACCATACCCTTTTTCCTTGAGTCTGATTGCCTGGTCCACGGCCCCTTCCCTGATGGTTACGGCCGTCCATTCAATATCTTCATGATTGATGCCTCTTTTGGCTAATCTTTTTTTGAAGATATCGTCGTGTACCCCTTTAAGGACCTCCTCACAGTCTTTGAACTGGGGCATGATCCTGGGGTTTCCGAGATTGGTCACCTCCATTCGTTTCACACCGGCAAAGGCCAGTTCCTGTAGATAATATATTTTGGCCTCAGTGGGTATCCATTCCTCCTCATGCTGAAATCCGTCCCTGATGGTGATATCACCTAACCTGACCTTTTTTGGCATTCTCGGATTGACTCTGAAAATATCATATTCGCTCATTTTTTCCTCCTTTTACTGGATATTGGATGCTGGTTTTTGGATACTCGTTTTTCTGACTTCTGACCTCTGACATCTACCCCCTGATGGATCTCGGAAGCAGCATCTGGTGATGGGGGCAGATACTGGTCGGGTTTTGATAACAGCATCTTGCAAAACCAACAAAATAGTCCCTAAGGGTTGCCAACTGGGTGATCTCGTCCACCAACCCTGCCTTTGCACAGTATATTGGTCTGGACTGGTCGTGATACTGTTGGGCAAGGGCGTTCATCTTATCTATCACAGGCTCAAGGGGATGTCCGGCATCCTGCTCTTTGACCAGACGCCTTGCAAAGGCCGCGGCGGCAGCGGTCTCACCGTGCATCACATATATTTCCGAGGTCTCCACGCCCAATGTAAAGGCATTATTCCGGGTTGCCTGGGGCCCTCCCATGATGTAATGGGCCGCTGCCGTTCCCTTTCGCAAGACAACGCACATCATGGGCACGTGCGAACTTTCAATGGAGTAGATGAGTGACTGGCCGAGCCCCAAAAGCTCTGCTTGTTCCGCGATATCACCCACATCAATACCGCTTGTATCCTGAAACCAGATGAGGGGCAACTTATCCCTGCCGCAAAACATGACAAGCTCATTCATCTTAATTAGACCTTCCCTGTAGAGCTTGCCCCCGATACCCAAGTATTTGTTCTCTGCATATTTGGGATACCCCTTGCCCAAAAACCCCTGGCGATTGGCAATTACTCCCATCAGGAAGCCGTCGATTTTGGCAAGGCCGCAGTATACTTCAGGACCATAATCCGGTCTGTATTCCATGTGCTCGCTCCCATCAAAGAGCCTGGCTAACACTTGTTCAATGCTGTAGGTTCTCTTTTGATTAACGGGAACGATAAAATTGAGATCCTCTGGCGGGTACAGCGGATCAGCAGGTGCTGCAACTCTGAAGGTTGAAGGATCATATAGTGGCATACCTGCCATACATTTCTTTATGGCCCCAATAACTCCTTCTTCCGTATCAAACACCTCTCTCATAAATCCGGTCTTATCATGGTGGATTTTGACACCGCCGGGCGGGACCTGCTTAAACTGTCTTGTTGCCTCTATCAGGGTTTCCGCGCCCTCAAGGTCAAAATGCCCCTTGGGAGACATGCCGCTCACAATGCCCCCGCCACCCACGGCCATGTTGGATCTTTCATGGGCGAAGATAATGGCAGGGCTGATGGCGTGATACCCCCCGCCGGCAGGGTTGGTGCCGAACATGCCCACGATCACGGGTATTCCCTTTTCAATCAACTCTGAATGCCTGAAAAAGGTCCTTCCGCCTGATCGCCTGCCAGCGTATACCTTTTCCTGTTCAGTCAATTTGACACCGCTGCAGTTGAGTACCCATACAAGAGGGATGTGTAGTTGCTCGGCTATATCCTGGGCACGGAACACATGTTCACGCTGGCCCGGTATCCAGGCCCCGGCAAGGACTTTATTATCCGAGGCAATAATCAGCGCGTATCTGCCCGATATTTTGCCTAATCCGGTCAAGACGCCGGTGCTCCCCTCCTGGTTGAACTCGGGATCATAAAGACTGTTTAAGGATAAGAAGGTCCCTGGATCAACCAAGAGGTCGATCCTTTCCCAGGCCGTCTTTTCTCCCCGTTTGTGGACCCTTTCGGCCGGGATGCCTGCCAGTTTTCTTTTCTCTATGGCCTCGGCAATATCCTCGTCCACCTTTGATATCTCAAGGGCGTTTTCCCTGTTTTGCTCTCTATCCTTTTCACTAAGTTCCTTTCCTAAAGGACTCATTTTTTCAAAATACTGTTTCATTATAATATTATGCCTCCCTGTAGTTTGCTATGCTTTGTTCAAGTGTTGCGACCAGACCTGCACGGAATTTTGTATCCCTGTAAAGCCTGGCATCTGCCTTCATCTCTCTTTCAACGAATAAACTTTCATCAAATTGGGATGGATCGTAATCCTCAAGAAGTTTGTTCAGTGCCTCTATAGATTGGGGGGCGAGAGGCCTTCCTCCTGTCCCAACAATCTCATCCTTTACCTCTCTCAAGGATTTTCCCCAGAGATGAGAATAGGTTTCAGGGTCCTTTCTCCTGGCCACCTCTCTATCGATGTCCTCTCTTGTGGCTAATATGAGCCTCTCTTTCTCATCTACCTTGGGGATATTTTCCTCTGAACAGGTTGCGATTTCCAAGGCCTTGGGAAGCAGAAGTTTTCCTGTCTCATTATCGTGGGTCTCCAAGGCCTCAAGATAAGCCGCCTTGTCTGCCTCCCGATCACCGGTTTTTTGCCTTTTTGGAAAGGGGAAGGGAATATCAACAACAACATTGTAAATGCCAATCTCTTTTAACTGGTTGGCCTTGGCCTCCTTTGATGTCATGGCCATAAATGCCGCATTGACCGGACCGGCCTTGATTAGTGTCCTGGCGATCCCTGCCCAACCGGGAATGAGACCGATCATGGCCTCGCTGAAACACATACCGCTTCTGGAATCGCCCACCAAATAATCGGCTATAAGTGGGATCTCAGCCGAACCGCCGAATCGCGTACCCCCTCCACAGGCGGCAATGACCCTGAAGTGGTTTGAAATGGCCCTGATTTTTCCATGGAGGGCCTGCCCCTTTTTTAGCCGGATGTCTGCCCAATCAAAGAGACGGTCCACTTCTTCCGGTGATGCGCCGGCAGCTTCTCTTTCTCTTTTTATATCCAAGGTACTGTCCAGTTTGGTCAGGCTTTCCTTGAGATCCCCGCCGGCATGGACAGGGTCGTTGGCGCCATAAAGGATGAGAAATTCCAGGTGATCCCTTTTCTCCAAGACGTTATCCAGACCCTCCAAATAAGCATCTAAGCCGGGATTGCCCACCTGATGAACAGGAGGGTTATAGTAACACAAAACCGCCCCTGTTTTTCCTTGAAATCTGATCCTGTCAATCACAAGATAGGCCCTTGCCTCCGACCATTCATAAAGCGGGCCTATATTTTCAAACCCACTTATCTTGTTGGACCGGATCAAGCCTGCTGGTCCCTTCATAAGGCACCTCCTTACTGGAATTGACTATTGACTATTGAAGAACCTGCTTCAGATGAAGGCGTAAGGCTCAAGGCGCAAGGCATAAGAAACATATCTTATAATCAATCATCCTGCATCCTGCAACCCGCATCTTGAATTTAACCTTACGCCTTATGCCTTATACCTCTAACCATATCCCAAAAAATAGAACTAATCAAGTAATTCCGACAGTATCCCTATGTTCGCCTTCCCCAACGATTTCTTTTCTAATTGACAAAATT
>JAOZQV010000027.1 GCA_029932035.1 Deltaproteobacteria bacterium
CCCTTAAGCTTTGTGCCTCTGTGCCTTTGCCCCTTTGAACCTGAGTAGTTACAAATAAAACTGTATTCGCCACAGGGGCGCAGGACACGCAGAGATTTAACCGAACAGGACGAAAAACATGGACGAAAGAGGGCTTATTGTTATGGAAAATCAGAATCGGACCTGCCCGGGAAAGATGGAAGTACCCACACCCAGGGAGCAGGAGGCCTTGGCGGCCATGAAGTCCATTAAAGAACGCGTCAGGGCGTTGAAAAATCGTTTTGACTCATTAGACGCTTCCAACCGTGACGAAGATGCCGGTGAGATTCTCACGGTGGAAAATGAGCTGGCACGCCTGAAGGCGGAGTGGGACCAGTGGGAGGAGAAACGAAAGGCTGCGGCCAAAGAGCGGATGATCATTTTGGGGCATGAGGAAGGGCCGATGTGAAAGGATTAACGTCGAACATCCAGGTAAGCGAAGATTCCGACATCGAACATCGAACGTCCAATGACGCCGAGGCGTGAAATGTTCAAATGGGGGAAGATGAAGAAACAGAGATATGATCTGGAAGAAAGGCTGCTCGAGTATTCGGTGAGAATCAACAATGGCGATTGAGCTTTATTTCAGCAATCAGTTGGAAGAATTGGCAGATAAATTTGCTGCCACGGTTGATCTGGAAAATCAGGTGAAGAGCAATATCCTTGAAGGCCCTTTGACCATTGTGCCCAATCAAAACCTTAAAAAATGGCTGCAACTGACCTTCGCAAAGAAGCAATCGGTTTTTATGAATGTTGATTTTCAATACCTCGAATCAGGGCTGTGGCATTTGTTGGCAGGGCTCGATCCAGGTTCGGAAAAACCGGAAATGATTGATAGCCGTTTTTTGAGGATGCTTCTTCTTTATGGATTGCAGGGCCTGGGAGAGAATGATCCGGAGTTTACTCCATTAAGACAATACCTCCTTGAACCGGATGGCCGGAAAGGTCCTGATTATGCGGTCAAGCTCTGGCAGCTCACCGAAAAAATGGTCCGACTGTTTGAGGACTATGAGTTCCATCGGTCTGAAATGATTCAGCAATGGCTTGCGAACAAAAGCCGGCCTGTTGGGATGGAACTCTGCCAGAAAAATCTCTATCGATTGATGAGAGAGCTGCGCGACATGTATGTTCAAGGATCGGGAAAACCCATTCTTTCCATGAGGGAATATGCTGATGTGGTTTTTGCACCCGGATATCTTGATCTGAGGGAAGATATCAACAGGAAGTTTGTGCATATCTTCGGCCTGTCCCAGGTGTCACGGTTCCATCTGGGGCTTATCGGTCGGTTGAAGGATTATTACGATCTGTTCATCTATGCCCTGAACCCCTGCCGTGAGTTCTGGGAAGACATCAAGACACCTCAGGAAAAAAGATGGGTCCAGAGGAAAAACGCTAAGAAACTTGAGATCACCCGGGAAGAGATAGACCTTGGAGAGCTTTTAGAAGAAGAGGGTAACGAACTCCTGGCATCATGGGGCAAACCCGGTCGGGAAAACGTCCGCCTTCTGTGTCAGCTCACAGACTATGACTTCAATGCCTGTTTTACAAAGGAGGCAAACAGGACCGGCGTACTCCATGAAGTTCAAAACCATATCCTCACCCTTTCCAATAAGAATGATATTACGAAAAAATTTCCCCAGGACAGATCCCTCCAGATCCTTGGATGTCCCAGCATCTACAGGGAAGTGGAAACAATATATAATAATATCCTTTACAATCTTGAAAGGGATGGGAAACTCCAACTGACCGACATCGCCATCCTTGTGCCGGACATTTCAAGATACAAACCTGTAATCGATTCTGTTTTCAACCGTAGACCCAGGCGTCTCTTGTACAATCTTGTTGACTCACGCGCCGATATCGAGAGCGTTTACGGGCAGGCCGTACTGGGACTCCTTGAGCTTGCCGCGGGACGGTTTTCCCGAAAAGAGGTTTTTGATCTTATCCTCAACCCCTGCTTCATGAACAAGTGGCAGATCGGGTCGGAAGAGGTAAACATCTGGGCAAGGTGGGCAGAGTCTTTAAATATCTTTCACAGCTTTGACAAAAAGGCAAAGGAGAAAAAAGGATATCAGAAGAGCGGTTATTACACCTGGAAACAGGGCCTCCAGAGGCTGCGTCTGTCGAGAATCCTATCCGCTCCAGACGAGGGAGGAGGAGACGGTTTCAGGCATTTTCATGAACTGGCGCCATTTTATGACGTAAATACCGGCGATGTAGATCTTATGGAGAAATTTTCCATAATAATCGAAAAGATGCATAGCGCAATGATGGATATAGCGGGTTTGCGTCTATCAGGAGAGGAATGGAAGACCAGGTTTCTGAAGATATGCGATGATCTGCTGGAGGTCCCTCCTGATTTGAGAGGAGAAGCCAATGTCAGGCAGTCGTTGATCGAAGCTTTCGGGGATTTGAAAATATATGACGAACTCCTGCGAGACCGCTCAGGGCAAGAGAAAGTAGAAATAGATTTAGATGTTGAGGTGGTCAGAGAGTTTATCAAATCCAACCTGCGCTCCATTTCAGGTGGCTACGGAGATTATCTGACCGAGGGTGTTACTATCTCGGCCCTTCAACCGATGCGGCCGATTCCCTTTAGAATTGTTTACGTGCTCGGGATGGAAGAGGGGGCATTTCCCGGTCAGGCAGATGCATCATCTTTTGATCTGCGATTAGTGAAAAGGAGTATCGGTGATATCAGTCTGCCGGAGCGTAATTGCTATCTTTTTCTTGAGATGCTCCTGTCTGTACGGGATAAACTTTATATCAGTTATATTGCCAAAGACCTTCAGAAGGACCGTGTTATACAGCCCTGTTCAGTGATAAACCAGTTGCGCAGATATGTGGAGCAGGAGATCCTTCCGCAAGGCCGGCCATTCAACATCGTTGATATCCCTCTCAAGGGGAGCAGTGAAAGATACCTTGCAGAGGACGCCCTCAATGAAACCTCCGATGTCCTGATCAACTACTCCTTAGCCGACAGAATAGCCTTTTATCGGGAGAACGGTTTGTGGGAAGAGGTCACTGCGAATGCCCCGGAGGAGATGAATAACAATCTTAAGCCCTTTTTCCCGGACTTTGGCGTGGAGGATGAAAGGCCCCAAAAGGACAGGAGGATTGTCGAAAAGATCACCCTGAAACAGTTGAAAAAGTTCTTGGAAGACCCGGTTTCTCATGGCATGAAACGGCATCTCGGCGTGTACGATGAAGAAGAGACCCTTGAGGAGGTTACCCTGCGGGAGGATGAACCCTTTTATTCTGAATTCCCTGTTGATTATAATCTGAAGATTGTGCCTTTGAAGCTCTGGTTGGATAGCTATTCAGCCTCTAAAGGTCTAAGGGCAGCAGAAAAATCCCCTGAGGAGATCTACGGTTGTGTTTACGAAAACCTGCAGCGGAACAGCGCTACCCCCGAGGGCGCATTTGCCGAATTAGACAGGAATAAGTTAAGAGATGATGTCTCAGCGAGGGCCGGGACCCTTTCCCAGGTCTTGGCAGAAATGGGGTCAGGGGAGGAAACATACCGGGCGTTTTTTGTCGGCGAAGGGACGGATGAGCAAATCTCACCCACAAATAAGCTTCCCATCGAGCGTTTTGACCCGGTAAGACTAACGGTCAAGACTGCTGACGGTTTTGGGGAAGAGGCTGAAACAAGGGTAGAACTTAACGGGCAGCTGCCGTGGGTCTGGAAAGACCATGGCGGAGACTGGAATGCGGTGGTATTGACCGGGTCTGGAAAGACCCCGAAGAAAAAAGAGCCGGATAAGTATATTTTGGAACCTCTCCTGTTCTGGATGTTTTGCCTGATGACTGATGGCCGTCACAGGATTGGCGATTCAAAGATCACCTTTCATATTGTCTATCAGGAAGAGGTCAAGAGCTGGACGTATGCTATCAATGAAGATGCTGCCAGGGAATACATGGGGAGACTTATAGCAGATTATCTGAACCAGGAAAAGATAGAGTGGCTCCCCTTTGAAGTGGTGACTTCCCGATCAATTAAACCACACAAACTGGCAGATGAAGAGATTGATGAAGCAAAAAGAGAGATTTTTCATGCGCACCTTCGGGATGCATACGCAGAGGAGGAATCATTTCTGATCAGACTTGCCAAACCGATCATCCCCGATGATGCATTTGATAGGGTCAGAGATCGGTTTCAGATTTTTTTCAACTTTTTACTCACGCAAAGGCGCCAAGACGCAAAGGTAAGAAACTATGAATGATGGGGCTGGGGCTTCTCATCAATTTTCCCAATCTAATCCCTCAATTAGTTCCTGCCAGGGAGCAGACATGCCTTACGAATCTGTTTACGACTTTAACCAGATCGACCTCACAAAACATGGCCTGATTGAGGCCTCTGCCGGGACAGGGAAGACCTATACCATCGAAAATCTGGTGGTGAGGCTCCTGAAGGAACGGGATGATGTGGAACTGGAAAACATCCTCCTGGTGACCTTTACAGAAAAAGCGGCCTCCGAATTAAAGGTCCGCATCCGTGAGAAACTCGAAGGGGAATTGAATAATTCAAAGGATCAGGCAAAGGCATCTAAAAAACTGAGGGAGGCCTTGGATACATTTGACAAGGCCCCTATACATACGATTCACGGATTTTGCCAGACCGTGCTCAGGGATTTTGCATTTGAAAACAGCGTTCTCTTCGAGAGCGAAGTGATCAATGATGCGCCTCTCTTTGAAACCCTGCTGAAAGAGCAGATGCGAAAGGACTGGCCGGAAATATATGGTGGGCGCTTAGAAGAAATTCTTGAGATTTCACGGTTTAATCAGAAGAAGGGCTCTTTCTTAGATACCATAATCAAATTAGCGCAATCCCTGCACAGAGCAGCCGGTGACCGACTTCTGCCCGATTTGAAGGGGAGGGGGTTTAAAGAAATCAAAGAGGAACTTGCCTCGGCGTGTATGGAAACAAAAGCCATGGTTGGAGCGGACGGGAAGTTTGCCCGCGGGTATGCTGAACTGAATTTCAATGCAGGCGCAAAAAAGAATATACTGGAAAACATAGTTGTTCCTGTTGAAAACTATTTTGAAAAGGCTGAAGAAGACAGCCTTGATATCCGCACCCTTATGGATTTAATGGCACAGGTAGAGGGCACAAAATCGAGCGGTAGGAGAGGCCTTGAGTGTCTTGTCCCGGAAAAATGGAATAAGGGGGGGGCAAATTTGGAGGTGTGTCCCAATCTTGATGCTCTCAAACACAAATTGGAAGAACTGAATATCAGGTTGAATGACCTTCAATACACGCTTCCTGTGGAAGCAATTTATTGTCTTCAGGATGATGTAAGCCGGGCAAAACAGAGCCACGGGTGGATCAGCTATTATGATATGCTCTCCCTTGTTGAAAAAGCCTTGTATAGCGACAACTCATCCAACCTGTTAGGTAAACTTCGAAACAGATTCAAGGTGGCGTTTATTGATGAATTCCAGGACACAGACCCTGTTCAGTGGCGGATATTCAGGAAAATATTCATAGATAATCGTGACAACGACCTTCAAAATCTCCTGTTTGTGATCGGTGATCCGAAACAGGCCATCTACTCCTTTCGCGGCGCTGACGTATATGCCTATCTAAGCGCAAGAAACGAGATGGAAAGGCTTGAGAAGAAAGGGAGGGCAGGGCTCTATTCCCTGTCCGTCAACTGGCGATCCCAGACCGAATTAATTACGGCCTTCAACACCCTGTTCTGTGGTGAAGCATGGTTTAAGCCTCAGGCGCTGGCTGGTGAATTCGAAATCGGGTATCAAAGCACGGATTCCCCTGGAAAAGATGAGATGCCCGGGAAGATGCCCGCGGATAACTCTGGTCGCCCGGTCTTGAATATTGTTGACCTCAGCGAGGCCCCATCTCCAAAACAGGCCAAACCACGATTAGCGAAATTTGTGGCCAGTGAGATTAAACATCTGATTTCCTCTGATATCAGAATGAAGGAGAAGGGGATAGATGAACGGACAATCGGGTTTGGAGACATTTGTATATTGGTTCGGAGCAGATCCGACGTCCCCTTTATTGAAGAGGAACTTGCAAGAGAAAAAATCCCCTATACCTTTTACAAAAAACCAGGCCTCTTTGTTTCGGATGAAGCGGTCTACACAAGCCTTCTGTTTCACGCCATCCTGGATCCGGGCGACAGCTCGGCAGTCAAGAAGGCGTTGCTGACCCCCTTTTTCGGGTTCAAACTGACCGCGCTCTTTGTGTATGAGGAGATGTCTCCCTCTCACCCTGTAAAGGAGATGCTCTTCAAGTGGAATGGATATGCCATTGCACGAAGGTGGAGTTATCTCTTTCAATCATTGGTGGAAGACTCCGGGCTGCTTTCCCGTGAGACAGCGCAGAGCGGCTGGGACAGAAAATACACCAATTACCAACAGATATTTGAATACTTGGAGGAGGTGGCATACAGGAAAAACCTCGATTTCAGGGGATTGTCGGCAATACTTGATACCTACCGAAACCGGTCTTTAGATGCTGATGAGGGGGTTGATATACATCAGATTGAAACTGAGGCCCAAAAGGTCCAGATCATGACCATGCATGTCAGCAAGGGGCTTGAGTTCCCTGTTGTTTTTGTTGCCGGAGGGTTGACCCAGCCGGCATCTTATCAGGACAAATATTATACTTATCACGAAATCAAAAAAGGCGGATCATCCTCAGAAATCAGAAGAATCGTTGATTTGGCGAAATCGGGTGGGGGCGGAAGACATGAATTTGAAAAAAGAGATGAAGACAAGCGGCTCTATTATGTTGCAGCCACCAGAGCGCAATTCAAGCTTTATCTACCCTTCTACGTCTATAAAACGAATGCCCCATGGCTCGGCCCGGTATGCACTCAGCTCTCTCCGGCCTTGTTGAATTCCTTTCCCGGAAGTGAGGCAGATAATAATGTGCTCTGGCTGATGGCTGATCATCATCTCGGCGCTTCAACAGCCCAGACCGGGTTTAAGAAAACACGCCGGCATGCGTCAATCCCTGAGGGGGAGACATTTGATCTGCTTTCGTTTCAAGAGAGTTACGAGCAGAGAAGGATTAAATTGGATTCCTTTTCGAGCCTGCATCAAAAGATGTCCCAGGTAGACGCGGATAGAGAAGAGGGTCTTTCTTTCCAGACAGAACAGGAGGAGAAGGAGGATGACGAAGGTTTTGCCTCTCTAAGGATGGAAGCCCTATCAGGAGAAAGGGCCCTTGATGAAGTACCCGGTGGAATTGATGTGGGTCTGATGTTTCATGATATCTTAGAGCATATTGATTATGGGGTGGTATTGAAGGCAATCATCCAGGATCGGGATCCTCTCTCGAGCTTAATGCATAATGCAGGCACAAGAGAAATAATTATAGGGCAGATGGAAACGCATCGGGTTGATATCAGATGGAAAGACTCTGTCTGCAGGATCTTAAGGAATACCTTGACATCCCCTGTCATCCCTGTTGCTGATAATTTTATACTTGCTCACCTTAAAGAGGAAGACCGGCTCCATGAGGTCGAGTTCTACTATGCTTTTCCATCTCGCTTCATTGGACCTGACAGGATTCCGGACTGCGAAATCTCCAATCGCTTTATAAGAGGCTTTGTGGACTTGGTATTCAGAAAGGACGGAAAGTTTTATATAGCAGACTGGAAATCGAACTACCTTGAGACCGGTTATGACCTCGAATCCATGGAAAAAAGTATGGACCATGCCGACTACCATCTCCAGTACAAGCTATATGCAGTAGCGGTCTTGCGCTGGTTGAAACAGGCCATGGGTGATCAGTTTGATCCGGATAGGGATTTTGGGGGAATCTTTTACTTTTACTTGCGGGGGATGGGTAGGGGTGAGGGGGCTGGGATTTACCATGTCCCGCCCTATGAGTTGGGGTCTTTAGCGCAACTTGAAGAAGAAATCACGATGATACTTAGAATGGGACGCAGATAAACGCAGATATTCAGGATTAATATTCATATTGGTAAACGGAGAGGCTCTCTGAAATGCCGGAAGCGGATAGAGAAAAAACTCAGTTCATGAACAAACTCCTGGATCTTGAAATTCTCCGGGAAGAAACAGGGGAGGATATAAGATATATCTACCTCTGTTCCCAAAAACTGGAGCTCCCATTCTTAGATTATATGACTGTTCGGGATCTGATTGAGATGAGCGGATATGAGGATGATGCTCCACTCATTGCGGTGCTGATGACCATGTTTGGGGTCTTGCAGGAAGGGAGTCTCTGCCTGGACATAGAGAATGAGAGGCTATATACCGGGTTGCTTTCCTTTATTGAAAAGCAAAAGGCTGGAGAAATAGCGAGAGAGTTTCTGTCAGGACTTTCAAAGAATAAGTACAAAGGGCTTATCACGAGCAATGGTGATGAATATCTGCCGTTGATTCTCTCTGAAACCAAGAGGGGAAAACTCCTCTATTTTCAGAAATTCTTCCTCCATGAGAACCTGTTGAGACGCCGAATGGGGGCCTTGTTGAGGGCGGAGCCTTCCCTCAAGATATCCGGGGGCACGATTGAAGCCTATCTAAAGGAGATATACTCTCCTCAGCTTTCCATCCGTATTTCAAAGGGCGACCTGCCTGTCGAGCGGGACAAACACCAGACTGAGGCAATAAGGCTTTCGCTCAGGTCACAGTTCTCTATCATTTCCGGCGGTCCCGGAACAGGCAAGACCTCTCTGATGGTTAATATTATTCGCTGCCTCACGAGGGCGGGTGTAGACGCGGAAGAGATCCTCTTGGGCGCCCCGACCGGACGGGCCGCACAGAGGATGACAGAAGCGGTTCAATACAACATTAACACCATCAAAGAGCCTTCCGAAGGTGATGAAGAACTGTTAAGCCTTAAGGGAAGCACCCTCCACAAGATCCTGCGATACCAGAGCTATAACCACGACTTTTATTATGGCGAGACAAACCCCCTTCCGGCGTCTGTTATAATCCTTGACGAGGTCTCAATGGTCGATGTGGTCATGATGGAGAAGTTCCTGCGGGCAGTCGATCCCTCAAGGACAAAGCTTATCTTCTTAGGAGACAAAGACCAGCTCCCTTCTGTGGAAGCGGGGGCTGTTTTCGCTGAAATGATTCCAGATGGAATCAGGGCCGAGAGGTTTAAAGGCCGGTTGACAGCGCTGAAAAAAGTGTACCGCTCCGGAGCCAACCTTTTAGGATTGGCGAAACAGATGAATAGAGGAATAAGACCTGCATATTCGACCCTCCCCTTTAAATCGGCCCTTCAACTCAAACCGGATAAATGGGCATTTGTCCAAAACAATGGGGTGATAGCATGGAGGGACCACATTCGTCTCTGGACGGAATATCATTATCTAAGGCCATTGCATGGAGCTAACAGGAGCTTTAGGGACCTTATTGCGGAGGCCTGCGGTATGGACCAGGGCAGGCTTCTTAATTCTGATCCTGGACAGGAGATCTTAGGACAGATCTTTAACGGGGTGGAAAGTGCGAGAGTTCTTTCCCTGGTTCGTAATGGAATTTATGGGTGTGCCGGGATAAACAGGGAGGTTGCGAATTACTTAAGTCTTGAGTTTGAGTCTTCGGAGTGGATAAAGAAAGGCTGTTTCTCCGGCGCAGTAATCATGATTACGAGAAATGACTATTCAAAGGAACTTTTTAACGGAGACGTGGGCGTTGTTATGAGGGAGGGGCGGGGAGCATACAGGGCATTTTTCCCGCGCTTTGGATCTTACATCACCTTTTCTATGGATATGTTGCCCCCCTGGGAACTTGCCTTTGCAATGACAGTTCATAAAAGCCAGGGCTCGGAATTTGATGATGTGCTCCTTGTCCTGCCTGAAGATGAAACCCATAGACTCCTGACGAGGGAGATCGTTTATACCGGTATAACGAGGACTAAAAGACGGTTAATTATCTATGGAACGGAATCGGGTCTAAACAGTGCGCTCGAAAGAAAAATCGAGCGACAATCTGGACTTAGGTGGTAGATGAGCCATGAAAATTGCTATCCCGGCTGACAAACCGGATCTCCAAGCCAAAGTAGGAACCCGGTTAGGGACCTCTCAATATTTAGTGGTCATTGATTTGAAGACAATGGCCTTTGAGGCTGTGACCAGCCCCGCGGTATCAGGGCAAAGCATAAGCGGAATAGAGGTTGTAGTGCTGGCCATCAGCAAGAAAGTCAATGCGGTTTTGACGGGGTACTGTAGTCCAACCGCCGAAAAGTATCTGTCTGCCAGCGGAATAAAGGTCCTTACCGGAGTTAGCGGCACGGTTTCGGAGGTTGTGGAGCAATATAAAAAGGGTGATTTACTGAAAGATATGGGAGTTGAGCAAGAATCTGAATCAAGAAGGACCAAGCTTGACGGGCCTACCTTGTTTCACGCACTAAAAGCTTCTTTCAATCAGTTTGTCAACCTGCTGCCAATACTGGTTGGGGTCTTTCTGCTCATCGGCCTCTTCAATGCATTCGTTTCAAAAGAGCTCATATCCTCTCTTTTTTCCGGGAACCGGACACTGGATACCCTGTTGGGAGCCTGCTTTGGCAGTCTATTTGCGGGAAACCCCATCAATAGTTATATCATTGGGGGAGAGTTGCTGGAATACGGGGTGAGCCTGCTTGCGGTCACTGCCTTCATCGTTGCCTGGGTGACCGTTGGTCTGGTGCAGTTACCTGCCGAGATAAGCGCTCTGGGTTTTAGATTCGCCCTTGTGCGAAATGCTGCATCGTTTCTTATGTCCATAGCCATAGCTTTTACTACAGTCGGTGTTTTAAACTTCGTCAAGGGGTTATTTCTTTGAATAGCGGCAAACATCTCGGTTCAATATGGAAAAAACGGATAGTGCGCCTTCTTGTCTTCCCGGCTTTCGTATTGCTCATCTACGGGATTCTTTTCGTTATAATGCCGGACAGGGCCTTGTTGGCTATCAGGAGTAGTGGCAAGTTTTTTCTCCTCATACTCATGCCATTGTCCTTAGTTTTCATTCTCATGGTGATTCTGAATCTCTTTTTAAAACCCGCACACATAACCCAGTTCTTAGGCAAAGGAACCGGTATCAAAGGTGTCATACTTTCAGCCACAGCAGGAATCATCTCGATGGGACCAATTTATGCCTGGTATCCGATGCTGAAGACGCTTCGGGAAAAAGGGGTTGACAACTCTCTAATAGCGGTTTTCTTGGGCAACAGGGCTGTCAAGCCATTTCTCCTGCCCATAATGATTTCATATTTTGGCTGGACCTATGTGCTGATCCTGGTGGTCTTTACCATATTTGGATCAATCGGGGTCGGATACTGCGTCGACGTTTTGGTAAAGGAGAAAACAGCTAATCATCTCCAATAATTCCTTTCAGATGTTTGGTAATGCCTTCGATCGAGGAAAAACTTGACGGGAAAGGTTATTATGGATATCTTTAGATATAGCTTTGACATGGCATTGGGTTTCATAGAGGGACGGATATGCCGCTGTATGATTGCAATGATTTTGAGTGCCTTTTTATTGCACAACTTGTGCGTCGTGGAGGCACCCCATGAATAATACCGCACACCAGATCCTGATCGTCTATGACAACAATACATTAAAAGGGAATTTAATCCCTGCCTGGGGCTTTTCCTGTCTGGTAATCCTTCCCCCATATCAAATCCTTTTTGATTCAGGTGGCGATCCTTCGATCCTGCTCAAAAATATGCACGAAATGGATATCGATCCCGAAAAGATAGATACCGTGGTCTTATCCCATGGACATGGAGACCATGTGGGGGGTCTTTCGGGATTCCTTCGATATCAACATCGTGTCACCGTCTATCTCCCGAAATCTTTCCCAAAGAGATTCAAGGAAGAGGTGGGGCTTATGGGGGCGGATGTTGAGGAGGTGGGAGGATCCGTGATGATCCATCCGGGTGTTTATACGAACGGGGAACTTGGAGGGGGCTTAAAAGAGCAATCGCTTGTCTTGAAAACCTGTCAGGGCCTTGTTATCATTACCGGGTGCGCCCATCCCGGCATCGTAGAAATAGTGGAACATGTTAGAGGGCTTTTCGATGAGGATGTCTACCTCCTTATTGGAGGCTTCCATCTTATGGGTAAATCTCCAAAGGAGCTAAGGGAGATTACAAAGAAATTAGATGAATTGAAGGTAGAAAGAATCGCTCCCTGTCATTGCAGCGGAGACGCTGCAAGAGGGTTTTTCAAGCAATATTACGGAGATAATTATATTACCTGCGCAGCAGGATTAGTGATAGAGATGCCACATCCTAACCCGGATAAACCGGAAAAGTGACTAAAATGAGCTAAAGTGCCTAAAATGCCTAAAGTTATGGGTAAGCGTTCACGGGTTCAGGGTTCAGAGTAATCCTCCTAACGCTAACTACTGACAATAATTCGCAATTGCCCGTAAAAAGGATTTTTTAAGGGTGTATCATACTCTTAATCGTACTCTTAATCATAATCGTGTTGAGTAAGATTAGGATTATGATTAAGATTAGAAAATAGGAAAGCTATGTCATCCCTTAAACTTTAAACCATTACTGAAAAAGCTACCGGTCCACTTTAACAACCATTTAAAAAAAGGAGGTCGTCATGAAAAAGCAACTTATAAATTATGCAACAATGATCAGGATTAGCAAAGGCATCTCCCATTCCAGAGACCCTGAGGAGGTTGTGCTCATAACAGTGGAAGGGATCAAAACGGCTTTGGATGCCAAAGGGTGCGCCTTGTTTCTTGTCAATCGCAAAACCCATGAACTGGAAATGGCTGCCTCATATGGTCTGAGCGATAGGTATATTAATAAGGGTCCTTTAAGCGCCCTGCAATCCATCGCCCAGTCTTTGGAGGACGGTCCGGTTGCAATCTTCGATGTCAGCGATGATCCGAGAATCCAGTATCCTGAAGAGGCCAAAGAAGAGGGAATCGCCTCCATATTGTCCCTCCCTATAATAATACGTGGCAAATTGGCAGGCGCTTTGCGTGTTTACACTTCGGAACCCTGGGAATTTACCTTAGACGATGTGAATTTTGTCCAGGCCCTGGCTCAGATAGCCGGTATGGCAATCGAGATGAGCAGACTATATCAGGGACAAAAAGAGGCAATTGATATCTTAAAGTCGATGAGAGACGCGAAAGCACTTAGGAGTAAAAAAAGAACCCCCTTTGAAGGGGTTCCCGTGAGTGTTCCTTTGAGCGAAGCGACCAAAAAGCCCTCCTAATACTGGTATGCTTCCCAAAGCAAATCACATACAGGGGATCGGCAGAATATTCTTATGCGTAAGAAGCCAGGGGGTATCCTACCGGTCCTGCACTGGAAAATGGGATTACAGCTTAAATCTTAACCTGGCACATGCTTCGCGAATGCATATAGTGCTCAGGCACTGAATCCCGCCCTTTGTCATCAAAATATGTACCTGGCTCATATGCCCCCATATTTGAAAAGAGCAGGATATCACCCTTTTCCACAGAAGCAGGGGCTTCTATGAAATCTATGGTATTTTCAGGCCCCTTGTTCTGTCCGATGATCCGGGTTTTAACACCCATTTCTTCATCATCGCGTTTGGACAGGTTTATAACATGATGAGAGGCATCACGTAATCGATCATACATAGGACCATTCATATCCATATTTATCCTGATGTAACGGGTTTCCCCTTCATTACCGGTCTCTGTTATCTCAGTTAGGAGCGCACCGGCTTGGGAAACCATAAGATCAGGCAATTCAAGCCACAATCTGTATTGAGGACAGGCATCTTTAATGGTTTCGAGATGATCTCCCAGATCCGGGATATCCATGACGCGTTTTTCATGATTTACACTTATGCCAATAGTGTTACCGAAGATTAGAGTGGAAACTTCTGGGAAATGCTTAGATGTCTCGGCGAGGAATGATATGGTTTCATTCAGGTCCTGCAAGGGATGGAGATTGACTTGTGGGTGAATATAAAATCCCCTTACAGATGTTTCGAGTAACCCACGGCCCCCCTGCTCATGGCCTATATCCATACAGATGAAGATTTCTCTGTTTTGAAAGGTATCTGGCCACCTTTTGAGTGCATGGAGATCGTTTACCGCAATGTGAGCGCCATAATCAAAAGCTCGCTCAAAATCTTCCTTATGAGCATGATCAGGCACAAACAGTATTCGTTGGGGGGCAAGTTTTGGGAATTTTCTTAATACCCGGGTGATTTCATCAATTGAAATGCACTTGAAACCCACATCCAACGCAAAGACCTTTCTAAGTATCTTCGGATGAGGATTTGTATGGACAGGGTAGAAAAGAAGATCAAGGGCATCGATGGACAACAGGTCAAAGAACGTCTCATTCAGCGTTTCTTCGTCGTACACATAAATGGGACATCTTTTTTTGGCCACAGCTTGCAATTCTTCTTTACGGAAATTCCACCAGTCATTAGCCATGCTCATATCGCTTTCAAGATTCTCTTTTTGGGGACCCTCGACTGGATTCGGCGGGGCGACAACCCTTGACAGATATTACTGGTCGGGGCGAGAGGATTTGAACCTCCGACACCCTGCTCCCAAATTAGAGAGTCTTTTAGTAATTAAAGCCTGTAACCCATTAAATTAATTACGTATTTTCATTAATCAACTATTTTACCACCTCAGCTGCGGCTCCTGCGGCCTCCGGAAAAGCGATTTTACCTCAGAACCACCTGATATCTGTTATGGAATCATCGGGCCTGGCGAATGACCTTTTCTAATCCCCTTTTCCCGCTGGGTATTGAAAGAAGAAAATCGTTCAGTGAGCAGTTACGTCCAGCGTACTCAAAAGGCTTCGGATTGTCAGAAGGAACTCACCAGGCCGCAGAACTTTGATCAGATCAGAAGTGGGTGTGAAATGACGCACGTTAAAGGTCAGGAGATAAGGGCATCCCTCCCTCAGGGCAGCAACAAGAATCGGTAGATCTTTTGGGTCCGCCTGTCCCCTAAACGGAGTCAGATCATCTCGATGCGGATCGCCAACAATTCGGAGCGATCGATTCGCCAGAAGATGAAATTCGGGCAGTTTATCGGGTAGTTTTTCTGCGAGATTACGTTCAACCTCTGTAACGGCCTGTTTTGAAGTAACACAATCTATAAGCGTGATTTCTCCCATCCGCAATACCACATGACTGGTTTCATGCTCAGATGGAGCTGCAGCGCCGGCAAAGATAACATCGGCATCTACGAATATGGTGGGCTTACTTTTCGCTCTGGCCATATTTCTCCGCCGAGTATCGTTCGCGTTCCTCACGCAGGGCGTTGAGCATATCTTTGGTGCTCAGCCCAGCCTCTAAACGAGCCCTCTCTATTTCGCGCGCTAATTCCGGGACAAGGGGGACCATCTGTGTCAACACAAAAATACCGTCCAGGTCTATCAGGCGAAAACTATCCCCTGACTTGATCTTGTATCTCTCTCGCAATTCAGCCGGCAGGGTTATCGTACCCCGCTGACGAACCTGTATTGTCGTATCCATCTGACTGCTCCTGGTGTATATCTGCCGTTACTGATTTTCTGAAATCACTGTACTTCAATAGCTGCGGTATGTCAAGCCAAGAAAGGCAGCGATGTATGTAACGGGCTAAATCTTGATCAGGGTAATAAACCCGGAAACCCTGCCTCTTGCTGAAAAGTAACGGGGTTTTGGGCTATCATAGACCATTTCTAATCCTTTTTCCGGAAGTCAACGGAAATGGGAAAGACCAGAGGTCAGTGGCGCCGTCACCCGACACAATATTATCCCTGGCGGATCGGTCGTGCCATAATTTACCGCTGTTCATATTTGGCTTTGCGGTAGCCGAGGTCGATCATCATACCAAATGTAAAGGCGAATATGACGTTGTGCGAATTTGTCTCCGACTCGTTGCTGCTGATTTTCCCCTGCCGTTCAAAGTGCTTCACGACCTGTTTGACCACATATCGCGTATCGGGCTGCTCCTTATATGCTCGGATAACCGTATCGCGAAACCGATGCATGTCTTTCTGGTGCTGAGCAAGGTAATCGGCTATTTCCGCCTTACCATCAATTGCGCCAAAATGGCCAAACCCCAGGATTTCCGGCGCCAGTGACGCAACCTTACGGCAGCTATCCACATATGTTTTAAAATTGAACGCCGGCGGCATACTTGTGGGCATGGAGATAGGTGTGGGTGCCCTGCAGAGTGCACCGCATGACTCCCCGGAAAAGCAAAAGACCGGTCTACCGTTTTGAAACAGGGTGGGGGCACAATGGTCATCGCTGTGGCCGGGGACGGCAGTGAGTTGCAGTCGGTATCCATCGGCCAGTTTATAGTGGCAATGGAGAACGAGAGAAATGGGAAATTCAATTACGCTTGGGCATCCTTCATTTCTCAGTTTACACTTTTCCAACATTGACGGATGCCAGCTATTAGCAATTAGCTGTTAGCTGTTAGACAGGAAACTCATATAAAAACGGGCTGTTCAGCTAAAAGCTAACTGCTAATAGCTA
>JAOZQV010000320.1 GCA_029932035.1 Deltaproteobacteria bacterium
ATTGCTTCCATATCACCTTTGAGATAACCTCTCTCAAGCAGGCTTACAAAATAGTCGGCGATCTGTTCCGGGGTGTAAGAATCGGGCCCGGGTTTGTACCACTTATATACCCAGTTACACATTCCTATCAGGGCAAAGGCCTGCAGTTTTGGATCTGATTTTCTGAAAAGCCCCTGCGATATTCCCTCCTCAATGATTTCCTCAACAATCCGGGTGTATTTCCTTTTTTCTCTGCGAATTTTTCTGAATTCCTTTTCGGGCAACTGATTTTCTTCGGTGAAAAAAACAGAGAACATGGAAATTGACTGAATAATGATCCCCTTGATATGGTTTTGGATAATAAGCCTTAATTTCACATCGGGAGGGAGTTCCTTTCCGGCAATCTTATCAGTGTTTCTGAAGATGTTTTCCAGCGCCTGGATGTAAATCCTCGATAGGAGTTTTTCCTTACTGGATACGTAATGATACAGAGCCGCTTTCGTAATCCCCAGCTCCTTTGATACATCATCGAGAGTAGTTGACCTGTACCCCTTTCTGTGAAACAGTTCTGCGGCGGTATCAGTGATTTTTTGTATTCTCAGGCTTTTGTCCAACCCTTTAAAGTCCGATTCCCCAACCCTTGTTCTCATCTGTTGACCTCCTATGCAGAACAAACGCAAAAAACCCTTGACAAGAAAATATGGATACTGTTAGACTTGTAACTAAACAGTCATTAAAACTACCTGAACAGTTAGTAACATATTTCAGCCTGATTGTAAACAGAAAATTTATCTAACAGGAGCCAAAGCATGTCAAAACTATTTAATGATAATGCTATTGAGGAGATAGACCGGGAGAAAAGCCGATGGAAGAAGCAGGTTTACCAACCTGCAGAAGGGGTTGAGAAGGTCTTTGAGACCCTTTCAGGCATACCCGTTGAACCGCTCTACACTCCAGCGCATACGGCTGAGATGAACTATCTTAATGATTTAGGTTTTCCCGGCCAGGAGCCCTATGTTCGGGGTGTTCATCCGACCATGTACCGGGGCCGGACCTGGACCTTGAGGCAGTTGGCAGGGTTTGGTCCTCCTGAGGAGACAAATAAGAGATATAAATTCCTTCTAAAGGAGGGGGCCACAGGCATAAATGGGGTGTTTGACTATCCCACCCTCCGGGGATTTGATTCTACGGACCCTTTCGCCCGGGCCGACGCAGGACGAGGCGGAGTAGCCATTGACACGATAGAGGATATGCGTATTCTTTTTGACGGCATACCTATAGATAAGATCAGCACTTCCCTGGTCACGTGTCAGCCCATCTGCAACATCACAGTTCAATCCATGTATTTCGCCAATGCCCAGATGCGGAATATTCCGCTCAATAAACTGACCGGGACAAGCCAAAATGACTTCTTAATGGAGACGGTCATTACAGTTGCACCGGAGCTTTTGCCTCCTAAGTTTTCTTTTAAATTGAGCTGCGATGCCATTGAGTACTGCACTAAGCATGTTCCGCGCTGGAACCCCATAAGCTTTGCCGGCTATAACTATCGCGAATCCGGATGTTCAGCGGCTCAGGAGGTGGCTTTTGTTATTGCCAATGCGACCGCATGTTCCGAGGAGTTGATTCGAAGGGAGCTTTCAATAGACAGCTTCGCCCCCCGTCTCAGCTTCTTCCTCTCTGCTCACAGCGACTTCTTTGAGGAAATTGCCAAGTACCGCGCTGCGAGAAGGATCTGGGTTCGCATCATGAAGGAGCGCTTTGGGGCAAAAAGCCCACGTTCCTTGAAGTTGAGGTTTCATGTCCAGACCGCAGGAGTCGCCCTGACTGCTCAACAGCCTCTGAATAACATATCGAGGGCCGCCTACCATGCCCTGTCGGCAGTGCTTGGCGGAGCCCAGTCGGTTCATATTGATGGATATGATGAGGCCCTATGCACACCGACCGATCTTTCTTCCCTCACGGCCCTCAGAACCAACCAGATCCTGCAATTAGAAACAAGGGTGACTAACACCATTGACCCATTAGGGGGTTCTTATTTTGTGGAGACCTTGACCAATAAGGTGGAAGAAAAAACTCTCAGGCTTCTGGATGAAATAGAGGGAATGGGAGGGATTGTCAAGGCAGTGGAAAGCGGGTGGATACATAAAGAAATCTCCAACTCAGCATATGAATACCAACAGGCAATTGAGTCGGGTAAGATGCCGATTGTGGGGGTAAATTGTTACGAGATGGAGGATGAAGAGCTTCCTGTGGATCTTTTTGAAGTACCGGAAACCCTTCAGATCCAGGAACAGAAGCTCAAAAAGATCAAGAATGAACGTGATGGGGCCCAAGTGCGGGATGCATTAGGTGCCGTTGCCCGCTGCTGTGAGAAAGACGGAAATCTCATGGAGGTCATTGTCGAATCTGTAAAGGCCCAGGTTACCCAAGGGGAGATCTCACATGCCCTCAAGGATTCTTACGGCACGTGGGATCCCCCGCTTTTTTAGATCTATTGGTGATGGAAGAGAGAAGGTCCTTATGAAAAAGAAAATCAGGGTAGTGGTGGCACGTCTCGGTATGGATGCACACTGGCGAGGGAGTATTGTTGTGGCACGCGCCCTGCGCGATGCGGGGATGGAAGTGATTTATTTGGGCAATCAATTGCCGGAAACCATTGTTGCAACGGCAATACAGGAGGATGCAGATATCGTTGGTTTAAGCACTCTCTCTGGAAACCATATGGTATTGGCGCCAGAGGTGGTTCGAATTCTCAGAGAAAAGGGAATGGGTGAGGTGAACGTGATCCTTGGCGGCGCCATACCTCCTGACGATGTTCCAAAGCTGAAGGAGTTAGGTATAGCAGAGATCTTTGGGCCGGGGACTCCTATAAAAAAAATCATCGAGTTTGTATCCGGGCCGATCTAAATCAGGATTGTTGAGACAGGCAAGGTGGTGAAAAAAAGCTTGACATATGAGACTTAAAAGATTACAAATTCTAATCATTAAAGCCTCTTCCCAATTTAGGAACGTAATCATGATAGCTTTTTCGGATAACATTATCGCCATTATTAGCGCAACAGGGATACTTCTCTCCCTGTTGCTCCTCCCTTTGGGTATTAGACTCAAATATCCGGACCTGATAATGACATAATTTTAGCAAAATCCTTTAAAATCCGTTATCAGGCCCGTCTGGTAACGGATTTTTTTTGCAGTGATCATGACACCCATGTAAAAAGTCCTTTTTACATGGATTCAGGAATTGCGAATTATTGTAAGCAATTAGCAATAAAGGTGTTACTGAAAATCCCGAACTTTCCGACTTTTTACTAAACCATCAATCATGTGGAGAAGAAATATGTTTGATCACATTATTCTCTATGACACTACCTTGCGGGACGGTACCCAGGGAGAACAGGTCAATCTGTCTGCCGAAGACAAGTTGAGGATCGCAAAAAAGTTAGATGGTTTCGGCATCCCCTATATTGAGGGGGGATGGCCCGGCTCTAATCCAAAAGACGCCAGGTTTTTCGAGATGGCCCAAAAAGCCAATCTTAAAAATGCCAGTCTCACGGCCTTTGGGAGCACACGCAGGCCTGGGACGGCCCCTGAAATGGACGGGAACATCAAGGCTCTCTTGAAGACTGAAACAGAGACCGTGACCATCTTCGGAAAGAGCTGGGACCTTCATGCCACAGAGATCTTGAAGGCTTCATTGGAAGAAAACCTAATGATGATTGAAGAAACAGTGGCACATCTAAAAGAAAATAGAAGAGAGGTGATCTATGATGCGGAGCACTTTTTTGATGGCTACAAGGCCAACCCTTCATATGCCATGGAAACCTTAGCCGCTGCACAGGAAGGTGGGGCAGACATCATTGTCCTTTGCGATACCAACGGCGGCAGCATGCCCCAGGAGATTGAAGAGATCATGGTGAACGTGGCCCCCCGTCTCGGGGTTCTGATCGGCATCCATGCTCATAATGACTGTGGACTTGCACTGGCCAATTCGATAATCGCTGTCCAGGCAGGCGCCCGAATGGTGCAGGGCACCATTAACGGCTATGGAGAGCGGTGTGGGAACGTGGACTTGATCTCGGTTATTGGAAACCTTCAGATGAAAATGGGGTATGCCTGCATTGCAGAAGAGAATCTGAAACAGCTCACTGAACTGTCCCGTTACGTAAGCGAGGTTGCCAACGTGCCTCCATTAAATCAGCGCCCCTTTGTGGGAAAAAGCGCCTTTGCCCATAAGGGCGGAGTCCATGTCAGCGCCATTCAGAAAAACCCGACCGCATATGAACATATGAATCCGCAACAGATAGGGAATCGAAGACGTGTTTTAGTCTCGGACCTGTCCGGGAAGAGTAATATCGACTACAAGGCCCGTGAAATGGGGATAAAACTTGGTGGAAATGGCTATGACAGCCATAAAATTGTTAGTGAAATCAAAAGGTTAGAGGACCGGGGCTATCAGTTCGATGCTGCAGAGGGATCTTTAGAACTCTTAATAAAAAAGGTAACCGGTCAATTCCAGA
>JAOZQV010000321.1 GCA_029932035.1 Deltaproteobacteria bacterium
CTGAGAGAATTGGAAAAATCGGAAGAGAGATATCGAACCATATTTGAGCGCTCCCTCGATGCTATCATTCATACAGACCCTAAGGGTAAGATCCTGGAGATTAACCAGGCAGGGCTCCATATCTTGGGATACAGGACCAAACATGAGCTTATTTCGCATGGTCCGGCCATGGATCTCTTTGAAAACCTGGAGGATCTTTACCTGTTTCAAAAGATGCTTTTTCGGGAAGGCTTTGTGACGGAGTTTGAAACCCGCCTTACGGGGAAAAAGGAGCGATCATTTGACGCCGTGATCACATCCAGTGTGATCTTCGATATAATTGGTCAGATTACCGGCTATGTGATGATCATAAGAGATGTCACAGAGAGAAAAGACGCCCAGGAGCAGGTCAAAAGACAGAATGTCAGGCTTGCCGCCTTAAATGCCATCTCCCTGACAGTCAGCAGCAGTCTGGATCTGGACCAGGTTTTGAACAGTACCATCGACAAGATGCTTGAGATTCCCGGGCGTGACTGTGTCCGTATTTATCTTTTAGACGATAAGAGGGAGGTCCTTAACTTGGCGGCGCATAAGGGGTTTTCGCCCGGATTCATTGAAAAGAACTTTATGGGGTCTCGCCGAGTGGGAGATGGTCTCTTAGGAAAAACTGTTCTTACGCTCGAAACGGAGATTGTGGACAACCTCCACCGACCAGAAGATCCTTATGTGGATTCCATTGTCGAAGAAGGAATCCAATCCACTGTCTATATTCCCCTTGTCTTAAAAGGTGAGTCAGTGGGAGTAATGTGCGTATGCAGTCGTTCCGAATCCAGGTTTTCAGAAGATTATGTGGAATTTCTAACGGCTATTGGCAACCAGATAGGAATGGCCGTGCGTAATGCCATGCTATACGAGGGCGCTAACAGGGCTTATCGCGAACTCAAGGAGGCCCAGGAACAGGTGATCCGGTCAGAGAAGCTGGCATCGTTGGGTAAATTGTCCGCCACCATTGCCCATGAGATAAACAACCCGATTGCCGCAGTTCTAACCTATGTCAAATTGATGATGAAACTTGTTAAAAGGGGCCATTTCTCTCAAGATAGAGCCGGGGATATCTCAAGATATTTAGGCACCATGGGATCGGAATTGACGAGATGCGGTGAAATTGTCAAGGATCTCCTCGCTTTTTCCCGCCGAAGCAGAATCGCAATCAAACCGCAAAATATTGATCAGATAATCAGTAGGACCTTAGCTTTAACCTCTCACGATCTCAAATTAAAGGAGATACAGTTCGTGAGCGAGATCGATCCGGATTTGCCTATGGTGAAGTGCGATTTCAGACAGATTCAACAGGTCCTTTTAAACCTTATAATCAACGCCTCAGAGGCCATGGAAGGTGGGGGGGTACTGTCTATTTCGGCTATGCGTGCGGGAAAGAATGGTTTCTTGGAGATTACGATTTCTGATACGGGCAGTGGTATTTCCAAGGAAGACCAGAAAGATATTTTCGAGCCCTTTTTTACCACCAAAGCCGAGGGAAGGGGTATCGGTTTGGGCCTATCGGTGGTGTACGGGATTATCACAAATCACAATGGTTCAATAGAAGTGGAAAGCGAGGTTGGGAAGGGCAGCGCGTTTAAAGTTCTTCTTCCTATCGAGGAACCGTTAAATAATGGAGGGAAATAAAGATGTCGAAAATGCCCCGTATTCTTGTTGTTGACGATGAAGAAGCGATGCGGGAAAGCCTCAATGACTGGCTAAAAGAAGATGGCTATGAAGTTGGCTTAGCTGCAGGAGGACAGGAAGCCATAGACATGGTCCGGGATGAGCCATGGGAAATCATTTTGCTCGATCTCAAAATGCCGGGTATGAACGGGCTTGAGACCTTAAAACATCTAAAAGAGGTGAGACCCGATGCGGAAATCCTCATGATGACTGCCTATGCCACCGTGGATACCGCTGTTCAGGCCATGAAAGAAGGCGCCTTTGATTATCTCGTAAAGCCCTTTGATCCGGATGAGGTAGAGATCCTCATAAAAAAGATCGTGAAACACAAGGAGTTGATCTTAGAAAACATCCTGCTCCGGAAAAAATTAGAAGAACGAGAGCAGTTTGATGAGATTATAGGCAAAAGCGATGCCATGCAGCAGATCTTCGAATTGATCAAGAGGGTGGCGCCCACAGATTCCACGGTACTCATCACCGGTGAGAGCGGTACAGGAAAAGAGCTGATAGCCCAGGCCATCCATGGAAACAGTGATCGTTGCTATATGCCTCTTATTGCCGTGAGTTGTGGAGCGCTGCCCGAATCACTCTTAGAAAGTGAACTATTCGGCTATGAAAGGGGGGCCTTTACAGGTGCGGAACATACTAAGAGGGGGCGGTTTGAGATGGCCCATGGAGGGACCCTTTTCTTGGATGAAATAGGGGATATCAGTCTGAAAACACAGGTGGATCTCTTGAGGGTTCTGCAGCAAAAAGAGTTTTCCCGTTTAGGTAGCGAGGAATCCATCGAGGTGGACGTGCGCATCCTCGCTGCAACAAACCGTGACCTCGAAAAGGCAATAATCGAAAATCGATTCCGCAAAGATCTTTTTTATCGTTTAAACGTCATCTCAATACATGTCCCCCCCCTAAGAGAAAGAAAGGAGGATATTTCGCTTCTCGCAAAGGCGTCTGTTCGCAAATGTTGTCTGGAATTGAACAAAGACGAGGTAAACATCGCGCCTTCCGCTATGAAATTATTAGTGGATTATGACTGGCCCGGCAATGTCAGGGAATTGGAAAATGTCATCGAAAGGGCGCTCGTGATTGGAGGGGGAAAAGAGATCGCAGCAGCAGACCTGCCTTTTACAGGAAGGGCATCAATGCGTGAACAATTTCCCAAATCATTGAAATCAATGGAAAAAATACATATCAAAAGGGTTATAGAGGAAGCTGGTTGGAATATCAGCAGGGCTGCGCGGGAACTGGATATCGACCGTCAAACCCTATATAATAAGATAGAGAAATATGAAATCAAAAGGGGGTAGCAGCACCCTTTCAAAATCCATAACCATCTGTAGCCTTGGCCCTCTTGACAGGATGATTATCGAGCACGTGGCCGGGGCTATCTCTAACCGATGCGGTCTGCGATACAAAATCTCGTCGCGAATGGATTCCCTGAAATATGCCTTTGATGAGAAGAGGGGCCAGTATAACTCGAAGCTGATCCTGAAGCGCCTCACTGAACTCCCTCTCAACTCCCTGAAGTTCTTAGCGATTACCGAGGTGGATCTCTTTGTGCCGATTCTCAAATATGTTTTTGGATTGGCACAGGTGGGAGGCCAATGCGCAATCATCTCCACATACAGGCTCCGCCCGCAGTTCTATGATCACGAGCCGAATCAGGATCTCCTGATGGATCGAATCGGAAAGACCGCGTTACACGAGTTAGGCCATAGCCTCGGCCTTACCCACTGCCGGGATCGACATTGCGTCATGCACAGTTCCACGAGCATCGGAGATACCGATTTTAAGCGATCGGATTTTTGCCCCACCTGCTTTGAGCTTTTCAGGTGGCAATTAGAGAATTGCGGTATTAGGATAAAACCTCGAATGCCGCAATCTTAGACATGCTGTCTCTTTTTCCACCACCTCAAATATATCTCTATAAATCAATGGTTTACCCTTATGGCGGTCCCCCATCCGATTATATTTGACGAATTTTTCGGCAAGTCATCTCATTTCTATCGTAAGGCCTTCCTGGTATCTTGTTGCGCAAAATAATAAAGTAAATCAATGAGTTAAAAATGTTTAAGCCTGGAAATGAAAGTTTTGGCATGGCCCTTGCTTATTACAAAGAACAAAACGCAAAAAAAACCAAAAAATATAAAATAAGGAGGATCAGGAGATGGCGAGAGCATTAAGAGAGGAATCGATGAAAATTGTTCCCCCCGGTAAAAAAAGATGTGTCTGGATGGAAGCAGGGGTTGTTTCATACAAGCTTTGCGATAACAACTATGATTGTCCCACCTGCGTGTACGACCATGCAATGCAGACGAAGGTTGCCCGACAAAAGGAAAGCATGGTAATGAAACCTGTAGGGGCCCCTCCGGAGAAGTTCACCGCCACCTGGGTGGAAAAGATGATGATGCTTCCCGCTTCAGGCAGAAAGTGCCGGTATATGATTACAGGTGAAATAGGTCGGAAGATATGCCCCAATGCCTACGAGTGCGGCGCCTGTTCCTTTGACCGGATGATGCAGCAACGATTGCAGGCTGAGCCGCTTCCGGTGGAGACCCCGACCCAGGTCGCAGGTTTTGAAATGGCTGACGGCTTTTACTACCACGAAGGCCATACATGGGCCAGACCGGAATACGGAGGCCGTGTCAGGGTGGGTTTAGACGACTTTGCTCAGAAACTTTTAGGGAAGCTCAGCCAGATAGAAATGCCCAATATCGGCCATGAGCTAAAACAGGGTGAGACAGGATTTGCGGTAAAACGGAACGGCGAAACTGCCCGGGTCCTTTCTCCC
>JAOZQV010000322.1 GCA_029932035.1 Deltaproteobacteria bacterium
TGGACTGCATGCATTCTCAAAACCTACATTCTTATTAACAGATTGATTCCAATAGTCATAATAACTGCAAGAACAACTGCTCTGAACGTTTTCTGGGAAACCCTCTTGTTGAGAGCGTTTCCCAAAAAACCCCCAAGAATGATCAGAGGGGATATGATGGCAGCCAACAACACAATCTCCGAAGTCAGTATTTCAATTCTCAAATATGCGATTACCTTCAGGAAGTTCATGCTCGCAAAAAACAGAACGAACGTGCCCACAAATGCCCGCTTGTCTCTTGATTTTTGGATAAGATAGGGGGACATGACCAGTCCGCCCGCATGGATAACGCTGCTTGCGACGCCTCCCAGGAAACCAAAAAGCATCGCCAGGGTCTTTTTGGGTTTGGGAATCCAATTTGCCCATTCGCCCGACGCTTCCGGTTTTGGCAGTTTCATTTTTAGAAGCTGGTAGGACGAAAACACTATGGCAAAAACTCCCACCCAGAACCGAAACTGTGCATTGGGGATGAACTTTATCATGGATGCGCCCAGTATGACACCGAGAACGGCGGGCGGCAGTAACAGAAACAACTCTCTTTTGTCCCACTCTTTCCAGTAATAGACAACACCCGCAGTATCTGAGACCAACATGATCGGGGCTCCCAATCCCAGCGCAAATTTAGCCGGAAGGACCAGGGATAAGAAGGGGAGCATGAAAATACCTGCTCCTACGCCAACACCATTCTTGATCACTGCCGAACCGATTGCAGCGATTGCTATGATGGTATATTCAAAATACCTCGGCCGTAGATGGCGCCCAGACCATACCCTACCGTGGTCAGGTAAACCGTGTTGTTCGGTACAAATGCATCTTTGTATACCTTCCGGGACATTCCCCCTTTTCCGATGACAAACCGGATATTATATCGCTTGAGGAATTCGGGCATGTATTTGGCAAAACGAAAACTGGCCGTTGCCGTCACCGATGGCACATTGTAGACACCGGGCTCTGGCTCGTTGACCGCCGGGGAACAATGAAACGTGGCCCCTCCCAACGTACGGGGATCAATACGGGGCTCTACCTTTTTTTCAAAGATCATATGATACAGCCCTTCCCGTCCGGTGAAAACCACTCCATTCAAAAAAACAGCATCCCCTAACTCGAGGGTCTCAATATCATCCTTGGTAACGGGGAGCGTCATATTGACTTCACGAATCTCACTTAGGCCTTGCTTTGTCATCTCTATACTCCTCTTCTCTAATCGATGGTGTCCCTGCGGTAGTATGGGGTGAACCACTGAGGATCCTCTCGAAATTCGACCCTGTTGTCCGAAAAGATGCGGGCGGTTTTCCTTCTCTGGGCATAGCAGAATTGCTGGATGCCCACGGGCATACCGCCTGTGTGTGCATACGCCGCTTCAATATGGACATCCAATACCGATGCGTCTCCAGGGAAGCCCATGGGCCCAAAACCCGCATTATTGCCCAGCTCAATGAGTTCTTCTTCAAGTTTCGCAATGTCCGGATCCGGATTTCTATCCCCCACGATGCGCAGGCAGGCCGCCTCCTTTGAAAGCCGGACACACACGTCCTTTGTACCGCCGACACCGACCCCGATAACGGCGGGCTGACACGCCATCCCTCTCCGAAGAAATTCGGCCAATGAATCCAGAAAGAACCGTTTCAGACCGGGGATGCCATCCGCAGGAAAGAGCATTCGGTACTCCCCTCCAAATAACCCTCCCTTATGGACCACCGTCATGTCCATCCAGTCCGCATCGGGTTCAAACGTGTAATCGACCGTGGGTGCGTGAATACCCACATTGTTGTTATGGTCCTTTCTTGAGAATGGGTGTACCCTGTTGGGCCGTAAGGGGATACTCGTCGTAGTATCCGCCGTTGCCTGTCTGAGCACCCTTTCGAGGTTGACCATACCCCCTTCTATCACGGCATCATTGCCGATCTTGGCGTAATACCGCGGAAGACCGGTGTCCGCACACATAGGGCTTCGGTCTTTGATGGCGGCTTCATAGTTTTGAAGGATCTTTTCCAGAACGTATCGGGAGAGATGGTTCGTTTCACCTGCTGCCATTTGTTCAACCTTTCGCTGAACATCTTTGGGGATCTCAATAGCTGCCTTTATATTTAGTTCCCGTGCAGCCTCCAAGATCGTACCTGCCTTTATCATAATAACTCCTTTCCTTACTTCCTTTCCAAAATAGCACAGATCCCCAATCCCCCACCGCCACAGATGGTCAGAAGGCCATAGCGGGCGCCCTGTCTTATCATTTCATAGATGAGCGTCGTGAGCCGTATGGAACCTGTTGCTCCGATAGGATGTCCCAGGGAAATCCCCGAACCATTGACATTTACTTTTTTGTCCAGATCTCCTTCCCCAATACCCATCAATTTGGCATCTGCCAGCGCCTGCGCTGCAAAGGCCTCCTGAATCTCTATGAGATCTATTTGATCCAAGTCTAAAGAGGCCTTCTTAAGGGCTTTATTTACCGCCGCCGGTACTGCGGGATAAGTCAGGGTGGGGTCGGCTGCGGCAACGGCAAATGACCTGAGATAGACCATCGGCTCCACACCGTGTTCTCTGGCCTTCTCTGGGGTTGTCAATACCAGGGCGGCCGCGCCGTCATTTTCACTGGAGGAATTGCCTGCCGTGCAGATTCCGTCCTCGTAAACCGTTCTGAGCTTTGCCAGTTTCTCTAAGGTGGAGTCACGCCGTGGTGTTTCGTCCGTATCTAACAAGACTTTTTCCTTCTTCTGCTTTACCTCAACGGGTACAATTTCCGCCTTAAATTTTCCCGAATCAATGGCGGCAATAGCCCGTTGATGCGAGCGAAATGCCCATCTGTCCGCTTTTTCTCGGCTGATCCCCTCGTTCTTGGCCGCACTTTCGGCCCAGGTCATCATCGAATTCAATTCTCCAAACCTCTCTATGGGCTGGTGCATCGGTCTGCCACGCTGTATCCTGTCATAAAAGGGGAGACCCCAGAGCGCGAGGCTGCCATGCTGTCGAGGGGAAAACCCCCATTTTGGGTCAACCCTACCGCCTACTCCCCATTTGAGAAACTCACCGGGGATGTAGAATTCGGCGCGGCTCATGCTCTCGACCCCACCGGCAACGATCGATTTTGCATCGCCTTCCTTTATCTGCAGGGTTGCGGACCAGACGGATTGCAGCCCGGAACAGCAACGCCTGTCTATGGTGAAACCCGGGACTTCAACAGGCCACCCGGCCTCAAGCAGGGCCAGACGAGCACCATTGGGACACTCCCCATTTGCGAAAGACTGCCCCAATATCACCTCATCAACTTCCTCGGGCTTCAGATTGGCTCTTTTGATCACTTCATTGAGAACAATGGCGCCAAGTTTCTCTACCGGGACATCTCGCAGCATACCGCAATACGCGCCGATAGGCGTTCGAACTGCACTGACGATCACTACCTCTTGCATGGTTTCCTCCTCAGATAACTTTAAGGTGTTACTGTTTTCCTTTCTCGGGAGTCAGGTTGTTTCGACCTATGAATGATCCGTATTCAGCGGGCACTTTTCTTAAGCGTCAGGGAAAATCCTTCCTTTTGGACGTGAATATGGGAGGTATCTTTTTGCTTCGTTAACTCATGGATGAGAGCCATGACCGGTTTATATCCTTTTGGATAGCTGGTATTTATGGGCCCCGCAGCAATGGTGGCTTCCACATGTTCCTCGGGAAATAGAATCCGGAGTAGAAGTTCATCATCTGATATCCCCGGACGTCCAATCTCTTTTCTCAGTTCCTGAATCGACGGCTGGGGTTGCTCCCAGTTTAGAAGGCCCTTTGCCTCGGGCAGACTGGTCATTTTATCTAACACATTTTGATCAACAGGTGCAGGTGTCTTTCCGTAATGCCCCAGCACATATCTTATGGCCTCCTCCGTGGCTACTTTATACCTCTCCCCTAAGAGGACGTTCAACACACCCTGCGTACCGACGAGCTGCGAGAATGGCGTAATCATAACAGGATAACCCCATTCCTCACGTATCACACTAATCTCCTCCAGGACTTCTTCCAGCCGGTGCCCCATCCCCCTCTCGGAAAGCATAGATTCGAGGTTAGAGATCATACCGCCAGGCACCTGATGGATGTATTGGAAGACATCGTATTCAACCGGGGCCCCCATAGGCTTACCTTCCCGTTTAGCAACATATCTGAAATGCTCAGCAATTTTTTTGACGGCTTCCTC
Source organism: Deltaproteobacteria bacterium (assembly GCA_029932035.1). Taxonomy (GTDB): domain Bacteria; phylum Desulfobacterota; class DSM-4660; order Desulfatiglandales; family Desulfatiglandaceae; genus Desulfacyla. The sequence continues at coordinate 4,217 of JAOZQV010000322.1, forward strand.
ATCTGCCTTTGGGGTAAAACCGAGTCTGCGGAGGTTCATGATCATGTTTTCCGTTGAAGGGTGGGATGGGCCATTGGCTAAAGGTGAGACGCATGTGTCTATTATTTCAACGCCTAATTCCACCGAATCAAGACAGACCAGGGGGGCGAGTCCGGTGGTACAGTGAGAATGCATCTCAAGTGGCAGATCTCCGATCTGTCCCTTAATGACCGGGACCAATGTCTTAGTCCGCTCCGGGGTTAAAAGCCCGATGGAGTCTTTTATCATC
>JAOZQV010000323.1 GCA_029932035.1 Deltaproteobacteria bacterium
ATGGCCTCATTTGAATTGGCCAATATGGCAGACAAGACCATCTGCATCTGGGCATTGTCGGCCTTAATATACGACACTTTTGGGAAATGCGTTTCCACCCTGATTTCAGGGCCGAGGTCATGCTGCAGGATTGGCAGTGTCTGTATCACAAACTCATCCAACTTCAGATTCTTTGGTTGATATTTTCCTCCCTGCGCATAGGCTAACAACTGGTCGGTCAAACGGGACATCCGATGACCGGCGCCCTTCATTGCCTCAAAGTACTTGTCTTGTCTTTCGTTTTCAGGAAGATCCATCTTAAGGAGCTCGATGTTACCCATAATCCCCATGAGGGCATTGTTGAACTCATGGGCAACACCGCCAGCCAATGTGGCAACAGCCTCCATCTTCTGGGCTTGTTGAAGTTGGTTTGCAAGTTTTCGCTTTTCCGTAATGTCTCTTGCAACGGAAATTAGCCCGATAATTTTGCCCTGCTTAATCAAGGGGCTTCCGCTAAGTTCACCTATCTTCCTGCTACCGTCCTTGGCAATGAACTCATACACCGAGGAAGTCATTTTTTCCTCGACTAACACTCTTTTTATGTCAAGCAATGCGGTTGCCAGATACTCGGGCGCCAGGATGTTAAGCTCCTGAAATGGCTGCCCAATAATTTCGTCGGGTCTGTATCCCAATATCTTTTCCACAGAAGGTGATACGGTGAGAATCTTAAATTCAAGATCAATGGAGTAAATAACATCGGAAACATTCTCAAAATGCGAACGATATTTTTCCTCACTATCCCTCAGCGCCTCCTGCGCACGCTTGGTTTCAGAGATATCCCGGATAATGCCCTGGTACTCCAAAATGTTTCCGTCGTCACCCAGGCGGCAGACCACATTAAGAACGCAGTCCATCTCAACACCGCCTTTCCCGCGCAGCCTGGTTTCAAAGTCTTGGACTGAACCCTTTTCCTCCATCTCTTTCTGTAATCTGTACCCTCCATCGGGGTCCACGTATAGCTTCCGGAAGTTCATCTTCAATATCTCTTCTCTTGTGTAGCCAAAGAGTTCCAATGCAGCAGGGTTTGCGTCAATAAATTTTCCTTGCTGAGCCGTGATAGCAATTGCATCTCTTGACCCCTCGAAAAGGGAGCGATATCTCTCTTCAGAGGCCTTCAGTACTTTCTCAGCACTCGTTCGGTTATCGACTACCAGGATCTTTTTTTTCATATCAACACCTTTGTTAACGGAAACAGTTTTTGCTTTCCCCCATTCAGTTTAGAGGTCGTCGATTGATGTATTCTTTCATAAGCGTTATGCATAGGAGTAAGCGCCCAGAGAACGGCTATTTCGCCAGTTCCTCCTTAACCGCAAGCCCGATCTTTTCCAGAATATAGGGCTTTTTTATGTACTTGCCTGCCCCCAATTTCTGAGTAAGGTCCACCTCTCTTGTCTTGGAAAAACCGGTCGCTATGATAGCCTTTTGGCCGGGATGAATCTTGATTATCTCCTCGTAGGTCTCACGTCCGTTAATCCCTTTCGGCATAACCATGTCAAGGACAATCAAATCAACTTGCTTCTCTTTCAGGTATTTGATGGCTTCCTCACCGCTTGAAACCGCCTCTGCATTATAGCCCAACTTGGTCAGCATCCCGCATGCGATCTCCCGTTGCCTTTCTTCATCATCAGCTATTAGGATCTTTTCTCCGTGCCCAAGATAGTCTTCAAGTGGAACCTCTCCCGCTTCAGCAGCCACCTCTTCTCTCGTAACCGGAAAGTACAACTCAAAGACGGTTCCCTTCTCACTGCTCTTGACGTCTATGTATCCCTTATGGTCCTGGACCGTATTCCATACAACAGCGAGGCCCAGACCTGTTCCACTACGGCCCATTACCTTTTTGGTATAGAAAGGCTCAAATATCCTTTCAAGGTCCCCTGGAATGCCTGATCCATCGTCCGATACGGTCAACACAGCGTATTCTCCAATACGCACTTCCTCATACCCTTTTAAGGGTTCATCCACATACTGATTTGTGGTGGATATGGTTACTGTGCCGCTACCCTCAATGGCCTCTGAGGCATTGGTTATTAGATTCATCAAGGTCTTTCGGATCTATCATGGGATACCCCCGCCCCTTTCTTATTACTCATAATAAAACGTCATTATGGTGCCAGGATGTCAACAATTTTGTGTGAAATATTAAATATTGAGAAGCGGGTTCGATATCCGGTAAGGGGTTTCACAGAGGGGCTGATGGTCTCAAAAAACCCCTTCATATCGGGACCTGAAATACAAATCTTGAAACGATTCGAATATGCTTCGGAACTTCTCTTCACCCACCCGCATCCTTTCCTCGTTCCCCTTGAGACGTTCCTGCTCACGATACAGCTCTGTCTCCAGCATTTGGGAGTTTAACTGCATCAGGCCAATCACAAAAAAGATGGCCAAAATGATCACCACGAGAAGCGCCACCCCGTGAAAAACGCCCGTAGACATGTAAGTATTGACGGCGTTTCCCGGTAACAGGAAAAAAATCCCTCGTAATGCGGCAAAGGTCGACAACATTCCTTAAAATATGTCCCATGGCAATACAGTTGTTCTGTCCGTAAGCTTTTGCTTCCTTGGCGCTCGACAAATGACATAACCTCTTTTGCTTTTCCTCTCGTTAAGGTCCATGAATGTTTCCACGTGGCGTGCATCGGTCCGTGAGGGTGAGTCTGTCCACTTGATCTCAATTGGAATCAATTCCCCGGGCGTTTCCAGGATCGCATCCACCTCCGCCCCCGATGCCGTTCGCCATGTGGAAAGGCGATAATTCCGGCCATGGAATCGGCACCGGTAATACAGTTCTGCCAGGACCCATTGCTCGAAGATCCCACCTGCATCGAGCGCCAACAACGAGCTGTCCAAAGGCAGTTCGGCAAGAACATGACGTACGCCAAGATCGAAGAACAAAAAGCGGGCTGCTTTCGTAATCCGTTTTCTGCCTCCCGCAAAGGGAAAGATATGAATACCCACATAGGTGTCCTCGAGAACCTGGTAGAAGTTGCGTAATGTGTTGACCGCTACACCTATCGCCCTTGCCAGCTTTGTAAAATTTACAAATCTGCCGGATTCAAGGGCAGCCAACTTCAGAAACTTCTGAAAGGCAGCGATGTTGTTGACGATATTCTCCTGCCGGATTTCGTTCTCGATATAGAGTTCCGCATAGGACGACAAGGTTTCATTCCACGAGCCCCTGCTTTCATGGTAAAGACCGGGCAAATTGCCATAGATCAGGTAATCTTCGATCCTCCGCCGTGGAAATCTCCGGCCCGTAGGCATTCCAACAGGCATCAGCACACTGTCGCGCTGTTCGGCCTGCATCACGGGTGGAAGAAGGAGATTATGAACTCTGCCGGGCAACAGATTGGCTGAGCGGCGTTTGAGCTGTCGCGCGGAACTGCCGGTCAGGTAGAAACGGTACAGGTCGGGTTTCCTATCATATAGATACTGCACATCATCGAGAAGCGCCGGAACCTTCTGAATCTCATCAATGAACACGGCTCTGACCTTCTGCTCCGCTTCGAGCTCACGGATCAGCAATCCATCATCGACCTCGTAGCGTCTTCTTTGTCGGCGGTCCTGGAGATTGACCACCATGGTATTGCCACTGTTCACTATGTGATGATGAAGGAGTGTTGATTTCCCCGATTGCCGTGGTCCGAAAACCAGTTTTATTTTTTGCTTTCCCTTGCTTACTTCCAAGAGTTTCTTCTGCAATGCCCGGCTGTAGAATGGTACACCCATAATGATCATTCCTCTGAATATTTACCTGACAAATATGCACCATACTGCTTATTTGTCAAGATAAAAATTCAACTTTCCCATACCGCGAACGATTGGGTATTGGGTACTGGGTATTAGTATTTGTTGTGAGCCTTTTTGATTGAGTTTATGTAGGTGTTTAACTTTTTCGGAAGTACCTCAATTATCGATTTTATTTCAGTATGTTCGGTCGTGATTAGCCCTCGGCGCACTGCTTTTAAAAGCCGGATTTTTGTTTCGTTTAATGAACCTCTGGCATAATAGCAAAAGTTCAAACGATCTTTGAAATGGTAACGACAGTGCCCCTTCTGCCTCAGGAAGTGTATATATTAATAAAACAAGGCATTTTTTGTTTAATGGTGCGACAGAGGGGTTGGGTTTGACAAATATACCGCCTAATTTTCGCGGGCTATTTCCCCTCCAAGGCTTTCTTAAGTTTCTCCGACAATGTCGCAAGCGAAAAGGGTTTCTGAATAAAGTCCTGAGCGCCTGCATCTAAGATATCCTGCGCCGGGCCTTCAATGGAGTACCCGCTGAAAACAATTACCTTAAGGTCCGGGCGGGCTTTCATGATAAGGGGATAAACCTTTCCACCTTCCATATCAGGCAATTTTATATCTAATAGAGCAAGGTCAATCTGGCCATCAAAGGTGTCGGTTATATGGATGGCGTCCGTTCCGGTCTTGGCCACCAT
>JAOZQV010000324.1 GCA_029932035.1 Deltaproteobacteria bacterium
GTGTTGCCGGCGTGAAAGGCCAGTGTCCTGGACCGGACTAGACGATGGGGACGCTGTTGTTGACAGCGAATAAATGGTCACCGTCGAGGTGTTTCCCGGTGAAATACGCTATCCTGTTACCGGAGTAGATTTCACGGGGCAGGCGCCTCAGAGATGGTCCAATGATAAAGGTTCCGCTGGTGGGCCGTGCGAGAATCGAACTCGCGACCAACGGATTAAAAGTCCGCTGCTCTACCAAACTGAGCTAACGGCCCATCTGAAAAATTAACTCTAACACGTATTGTTTACGTTGTCAAAACGTTTTTGCGCTGAGTACGCCAGGATTAATACTCAAAAGACAGGTTTATGGCCTCAGCGGCGAGCGCGATGTCTCTTTGATCCTGAGGAACAGGAATAGGGATATGAGGGCTACGAGGATAAAATAGTAGCTTGGAGACATTTTATCTCCGGTCTGTTGTATTAAGAAGGTGCAGAGCAGGGGGGCCGTTCCCCCGAACAGGGCAAAGCCTGTGTTGTATGACAAGGCTACTGCCGTACACCTGATATGGGATGGAAAAATCTCCACAAAGGTGGTGGGGAGAGTCCCCTGAATTGCAGCGACAACAAATGCGAACGCTACCTGTGCTGCAAGATCGTACATATAATTACCGTACGAAAGGACCAGAAAGAGCGGATATGTCAGAATAATGATCCCTAATGCCCCGCCGATGAGCAGGGGTTTCCTGCCTATCCGGTCGGAAAGCAAACCCATCAGGAGGAGCAGGATCAGGAATATGCACATACTGACTGTATTTACCTCAAGGGCCGTGGAAAGCGGTATCCCGGTTTCGCTGGAAAGATAGGTGGTCATGTATACAAAAACCATGTAGAATGACAGGGCAGATAGCCATGTGAGCCCTGTAGCAAAGAGCATTTCCTGCCAATGATGGGCGAAGGCTTCCTTAGTGCGAGGTGAAAAAATGGTACGGTTTTTCAGCGCTTAGCTTAACTTCAGATCAATTGAAAAATGTTTTCACTGATAAGATCTATCTCTTCCGGGTTGGGGCGATAGGGATAATTCCACTGCCTCACGTCCGGCAGGCAGTTGCCGAAGGGGCGATTACAGGCCACCTCCCCGTCCGAATCCAGGCACCCTGTGGTCATAAAGGGGAGCCCTGAATTGACAACCTCGTTCAATATATTGGGGCCAACGCCGAAGTCCACGGTTCTCCCTGCTGAATCAAAGCCCATATCTTTGAACCTGATCTTCTCTTCTTCAATCATGTGGCGGGCCAATTGGACCCTGAGATAGGTGGCCCAGGGGGGCTGCGGTATGTGGCTTAGTTTGGAGCCATCTTCGGCAAAAAAGGAAAAGAGATGATTTACCACCCCCATATGACACAGCCTGTCCATTAACGATATGATCTCTTTTTCTGTCTCTCCCATTCCTACCATGAGGTGTGCACCCACGCTCCCCTCCCCAAAGACCTCAAGCCCGGCTTCCATAATATCCCAGTATTTGTCCCATTTGTGGGGTCCTGCAACGCCTTTCCCCCTGAATTTATCAAAGAGTTCCGGAGTGGCCAGATCGATGGCCACACCGATTTTGTCAGCGCCGCTCTCCTTCATGGCATCTAAGTCTTCCCGTTCGAGGATCGTGGGGCTGATGAGGACAGATATGGGAATGGCGGTCTCGCTCCTGAGGCGGGCCGTCATCTCTAAGGTGTGCTGGCTGCATTTGCCATTGGTTATCATGGAGATGCAGGTCCGTTTAACGTAGGAAGGGGCATTATTGATTGCATCTACAATCTCTTCCATGTGAAAGAGGGGCCAGTCAACATGAATGAAGCTCTTCTCCTGAAATGCCCCGGGGCGTTTCTTGGCAAGCCCGCAATAGGCGCAGTTTGCCGAACACCCCTCTGGATAATGAACCAGAAGATTTACGCATCGATTCACCGCGTCCCGATACATCCTGCCACCCATCAAACCAAGAGAGATGGCCGTGGCATGACTCATTTTTGCATATTCAGGGCTCTGTTGTTTAGACATGGTTGGTAACTGGATGCTTGATACTCGATGCTGGTCTAAGATCCCGTTTGAGCGAGAATTCTGGAAATATTCAATATTCAATAGTCAATATTCAATTCTAAAGTCTTACCTGGTTCTCCTTTGCTAATAGGATGGCCTTTGTTAGGGTGGGCACGTCGACTCCGTAGATCATATTGTCATGCCATACGGATGCAATATTGTTTTCAATGCTCTCTCTGCGGGCTGAGGTCCATTTGAGGGCATTTTCTATTCTGTGCAGATCCTCAGTGGTGGAGAAGAAATCCCCTGTAACCATGATACTCTCTATGGAAGCGCCAGAGAGGGCGAGGTAGATCTCCAACAGGCCACCCTTTGTTTTTAGCTGTCCAACCCCCATCCGGGCCCTTGGATGTCTGTGGGAAAATATCCATTCATCTTTGGTGTATCTTTCCTCAATAAAACCCTGGATGGTCTTTTTTTCCCATTCATCCGGGCTGTCTTCTTTGAAGCAGATGCAGAATTCTTCTTCAAAGGAGTTTTGGATGGCCTCTATTATTTCCGTCACAGAGACCTTCCTGCCCAGTTCATCCCGAACCGTGGTCATTCGCTGGCTGAAACAGTTATACCCCTTGTCTTCAAGCTTTATAACCGGGGTATTCATGATGTCTGTCATCAGGGCAATGTCAAAGTCCACCAGGAGGCTGGTGTGAAAAAGGAGACAGCTGTCCGCTTCTGACGCGGCCGAAAGCCCGGCGATCTTCCTGCCATTCACCTCGAGATCATTTTTTGGTTGAAAATAGCCTTGGATTCCAACCCTATCAAGGGCGCGTAAAAGGACCAGGCTGAGGGATTGGAATACACCTCCCACTCCCTTTTTAAGCCGAGGGTGGTCAACGTTTATGCCCAGACCAAGGGCCACGATTTCCGGGCCCATAATTACAGTCCCGCCGCCAGTGCTCCTTCGATTGAATTCAATTCCATGGGCCTTGCATCTCTCAAGCCTCAACGCCGCTTCGATATCCTGATATTTGCCAACAATAACTGATGGAACAAATGTGTAGAGGTGGAGTATCGGGGAAGAGTTATTCCGTGCAACGGACTGGGGCAGGGCGTCATCCACTGCCAGACCCTCGGCAGTGGAGACAGGTCTTGTCAGGTTTTTAAAAAGACGCCACTCCTCGGACATGATACCTTAACTCTACTCGGCCTTGGCCTTTTCTTCTTCTGTCTTAGCAATTTCTTTATCTATAAAATCCTGGACCGCATCACCGTGGATCAGGTTTTTCAACTCGGATTGGAGTCCATCCTCATCCTCCGCCTCAATTACCAGTATCCAGCCGTCGCCATAGGGATCGGTGTTAATCAGACCGGTATCCTCTTCCATCTCCTCGTTAATTTCAAGGATTTCCCCTGAGACCGGGGCTACCAATTTGCCGATCCATTTTCTGGATTGAATTTTTCCACAGGTCTCTCCCTGGCTCACTTCATCTTCCTCTTCGGGGAGATCAACAAATACAATGTCTCCGGCCTCTTTTTGGAACATATCGGTCATCCCTACGGTAACTTTTGTGCCCTCCACCCTGGCCCAACTATGTTCCTCGTGGTAGTAAAGCTCATCAGGCATATTGTATCCTTTAATGTCAGCCATTTTTCAAACCTCCTTCGGATTGTTGATTGATGATTGTTTATTGCCTTCCTTCTACATTCTGCGGTTCGATTTATCCCCTATTTGAATCTCGCCTTAACCGCCCTTGCGTGAATCGGAAGTCCTTCTGTTTCGGCCAAGGTTATGACCGTATCTTTCAGGCTGGCAAGTCCCTCCCTGCTCAAATACTGGAATGTGGGCTTTTTGATAAAATCATCCACCGAGAGACCGGAAAACATACGGGCGCATTGACCGGTGGGAAGGACATGGTTGGTTCCGGAGGCATAGTCACCCACCGGCACCGGTGCGTAGGGCCCCATGAAAATCGATCCTGCATGCTTGATCCTGTTCAGGGTAATGAATGGGTCATGGGTCAAGATCTGAAGATGTTCAGCCGCATACTCATTTGTAAAGTCGATAGCCTGTTCCATATCCTTGGCAATAAGAGCATAAGAATGCTTCGAAAGAGAGGACTCAAAGATATCCTTTCGCGGAAGAGACTCATATTCCCTCTCTATGATCTCGCAGACTGCCGAGGCCAATTCTTCCAACGGAGTCACTAATACAGCCGCAGAATCAGGGTCATGCTCGATCTGTGAAAGGAAATCAAGGGCGATCAGTTCCGGGTCTCCTGTTTCATCCGCTAAGATGAGGGACTCGCTCGGTCCGGCGGGTGAGTCAATGTCCACCTGCCCGTAGACCAACATCTTGGCAGCGGTGACGTATTTGTTCCCCGGCCCCACAATCTTGTCCACTCTTGGCATTGTCTCTGTGCCGTAGGCCAACCCCGCCACACCCCAGGGTCCCCCCA
>JAOZQV010000325.1:0-1173 GCA_029932035.1 Deltaproteobacteria bacterium
CAGGCGTCTCCGGGGGTATGATCTTTGCCAGCGGTCTTCTGGACCTGATGGGTGTTCACCCCTTGGAAACAGGGGATAAATGGAGAGACCCGTGGGCGGCAATCGAGGCCCTTGCAAGGGATATCCCCGACCATCCATATACCCGGTTAGAGAAAGGTTCCCTAAGGAAATCAATGGAACAAGTGGTCGCCTTTTTGGGTGATGAAGGCCTTCCTTACCTGAAGGATGGTGAAAACAACTCAGAGATGATTACCCCTCTCGGGACTTCCAAATACTCATATTATGTGCCGCAAACCATGTGGAACGGGGTGAAGGCCCTTAAGGAAAGACCGCCTTGCCTCATTTTGGGTTTTAACGGCCTGAATGACTTCAGCGCTTCCCAGATTGCGGGGACTCTGGGGGATCAATGGCCCGGCTTGCGCTGGCACAATCTGGACTTCAGTAACAACGTGACTGCTGCGGGACTCGTTTCAGGAGATATCATGGCCCGTGACATGGAGGTTCCTGAAAATTTAGAGAGGCTTGTAAGCGAAGTCCGCCCTTATTTAAATGATGCCGAGGCAGTGGGTATCCCTGCTATTCTCGGTATGGAACGATCCCATGAGATCGTTGAGGAATTATCTAATGAATTAGGGGCGCGGGTATTTGAAATCCCCACAATGCCCGTCTCTGTTCCCGGACTCAGGTTAAATGAGGCCTTCATGCGAGGGTTATCTGCCAAGGGAGTTAAGCTCTTTTTTCCGAGCAGGGTTCTCAAATGGGAACAGGATGAGAACGGAAAGTTTCTACTTGGTATAGGCCGCAATAGACCGGATAAATGGATCAGGGCCGAAGGGGTGATCCTTGCCGCGGGGAGATTCTGGGCCAAGGGGCTCAGGGCCGACAATGACAAGATCAGGGAGACACTCTTTGATCTTCCTGTTTCTCAGCCGGGGGAGAGAAAAGAGTGGCACAGAAGAGAGTTTTTTGATCTCAGGGGCCATCCGGCCAACCGGGCAGGCATTGAGGTGGATGATCTGTTCAGGCCTGTCGGCAAAGATGGCGGCCCTGTTTTTGATAATCTCTTTGCCTGCGGGTCGATCCTTGCCCACCAGGACTGGATGCGGATGAAATGTGGCTCAGGTCTGGCCATAGGCACTGCCTCGGCCGCGGTGGATGCTTTTTCTTCTTTTA
>JAOZQV010000325.1:1273-4441 GCA_029932035.1 Deltaproteobacteria bacterium
TCAGGTCTGGCCATAGGCACTGCCTCGGCCGCGGTGGATGCTTTTTCTTCTTTTAACGCTTGAAAGAAGCGTGATGTAGTGTTATTCATATTGACCTCGTCAAGTGGTTGACCGAAAACCACGCCTTGGTGTGGTTCAGGTACGATTTTGGATTCATACTCATAATCTTACTCTTAATCATAATCGTTTTGATTAAGATTACGATTAAGATTAAGATTAAGAAATAGGGAAGTTCTTTGACCATCTGAACAATGAGAGGATATCAGCCTAATGTCCCTTGTCCTGGAAAATATCACCAAAAAAGTTGGACGCGAGACCCATCTCTACAACATCGACCTCAAGTTTGAGACGGGCTCCCGCAATGTGCTCTTAGGTCGTACTTTAGCGGGCAAGACCTCCCTTCTTCGGTTGATGGCAGGACTCGATAGACCGACTACGGGAAAGGTATTGGTGAACGGAGAAGACGTTACCGGCAAATCAGTCCGAAAACGGAGTGTTGCCATGGTCTATCAGCAGTTCATCAACTACCCTTCTCTCACCGTTTATAAGAATATTGCCTCGCCTTTGAAAATTGCTGGTGTCAAAAAGGGAGAAATTGATCGGCGCGTACGTAATACGGCTGAAATGCTGCACATCGAGGAAATGCTGGATCGTCTGCCCGTCGAGCTTTCCGGTGGACAGCAGCAGCGCGTTGCCATTGCCAGGGCATTAATCGGAGACGCCGAGCTGCTTTTGTTAGACGAGCCCTTGGTGAACTTAGACTATAAACTGCGCGAAGAGCTGCGGGTTGAGCTTCACGATATTTTCGAGGAGCGCAAAGCGATTGTCGTCTACACCACCACGGAACCGACCGAGGCCCTGATGTTAGGGGGGAATATTGCGGTTATTGATGAAGGCCGCATTCTGCAAACCGGTCCAACACCGGAAGTTTACCATAATCCAGCGACAACCAAAGTGTCTGAGGTCTGCAGTGATCCGCCCATCAACTTCCTGAAAGGCACGATTAAAGGAGGCTCTGCTCGAGTGGGGCGGAATATTGAAATGCCCATTGAACACCATATGAAATCCTTGATGGACGGGGATTATATGTTCGGTGTACGTTCCAATCATCTTTTTTTGGCCAGAAACGGCAAGGAAGATGTGGAAATTCCGGCTAAGGTCGAATTGGCAGAGATCAACGGATCCGAAACGTTCATTCATGCCGACTGTGATGGCTCCCGGTTAGTGGTTCAGGAGAACGGGGTTCGTCTTGTCCGGATCGGTGCCGAAATAACCATATATGTCAGCCCGTCCTCTTTTTTTGTGTACGATGAGGCAGGGGCGCTGGTTGCCTCACCCTATCGTGAGACTGTTGAAGGCGGACTGACATAGGAGACTGTCATGGCTCGTATCGAGTTGAATGAAGTTGTTCACAGCTATTTGCCCAAGCCCAAAAGCGAGTCGGATTATGCCCTGAAGCGCATCCATAATGTGTGGGATGACGGGGCTGCATGTGCCTTGTTAGGACCCTCGGGCTGTGGGAAAACCACCTTGCTGAATATCGTTTCCGGCTTACTTACTCCCAGCAGGGGGCGGGTTCTATATGATGGGAAGGATGTCACAGAGTTGCCGCCGGAAAAACGTAACATTGCCCAGGTCTTTCAGTTTCCGGTTTTGTACGATACCATGTCGGTTTTCAACAATCTGGCATTTCCTTTGCGCAATCGAGGGCTCAGCGAAATCAAGATAAAGGAACGTGTCCTGGAAGTAGCCGAAATTCTTGATCTGACCCCTTTTCTCAACAAGAGAGCCGCCGGATTGGCAGCCGATGCCAAGCAGAAAATTTCATTGGGCCGTGGGCTGGTTCGAAGTGATGTGGCGGCCATACTTTTTGATGAGCCGTTGACTGTCATTGATCCGCAAATGAAATGGTATCTGCGGCAGAAACTAAAAGATATCCATGAGGAATTGAAACTGACCTTTATTTATGTGACCCATGATCAAGTAGAAGCACTGACCTTTGCCGATCAAGTGGCGGTGATGTTCGAAGGAGAAATTGTACAGATCGGCTCTCCCCAGGACCTTTTTGAAAACCCGGAACACAGGTTCGTGGGTTATTTCATAGGGAGCCCGGGGATGAACTTCTTAGAATGTACCATAGAGGGAAATGAAGCAAGGGTGGATGGCGCCGGCATTGTTTTAGACGAGGAAACAGCGGCAAAGGGGCGCCAAGCCAGTGGACAGCTGGAACTTGGGATACGGCCCATGTATTTAGAGGTGCATGCAGAGTCCGGTGACGGCATGGTGCGGGCCAGTGTCAATGGGGTCGAAGATCTGGGCAGTTACAGGATTGTGGCCCTTACCTTAGCGGGCCAAACCTTGAAGGCCAGGCTGCCTGAAGACAAACCGGTTCCCGAGGGCGAGGTTTGGCTTGCCTTCCCGCCACAATGGACCAGGCTGTTTGCAGATGGACGGTTGATTAGGTAGGGGAAAGTGCCTAAAGTGAGCTAAAGTGACTAAAGTGAACTAAAGTTAGATGTGTCGTTTGACCTTTTGAAGTAAACAGTTCCAGAACAAGGTGTTTGTATAGAGAAACCTGTTTGTGGAAATTGAGGCGGACAAACCGGTCGGAATTTTTGACTTTCTGTTGCGAGTCTCCTTATTCCTTCGGAGTCTATGCGGCAGCCGTTTTTTTTATTTTAAATGACACGAAGTTCCTTAACTTTAGGCACTTCAAACTTTAGGCACTTTAGGCACTTGAGTAAGGTTTTTCAATAGTCAATATTCAATTACAAAAGGTGTTTCTATGGAAAAATGGCCAAATAACAGGGCGTGGCTGCTGGTGCTGCCGGTTTTTGTCATCGTGGCCTTCAGCGCCATCATCCCATTGATGACAGTGATCAATTATTCTGTCCAGGATATCTTTGGGCCGGGCCAGAGCGTTTTCGTCGGCACCGAGTGGTTCCAGGAGATGTTAGCCGACTATCGCCTGCATGATGCCCTGTGGCGTCAGTTCCTCTTCTCCGGGCTCGTGCTGTTGATAGAGATGCCCCTTGGCATACTCATTGCCCTCGCCATGCCGAAAAAAGGTTGGGGAGTCCCCGTCTGTTTGATTACCATAGCGTTGCCCCTGCTGATCCCGTGGAATACCATCGGGACCATCTGGATGATCTTTACCCGGCCGGATAT
>JAOZQV010000326.1 GCA_029932035.1 Deltaproteobacteria bacterium
TTCACTGGTGGGCAACGCCTACTGAAGGGAAGCTGAACTTTGACGCTCACAGAAACTGACCCGCTGTTGCTCATCAAAATTGACCCACCTGGTTGCAAAAGAGATTTGTGCCCACCGATTTGACCCACCTATTAGAAAAGCCCTGAAAGAATAAGAACCAGATCCAAAGTAAAACCAAGTTACACACACATATATAATTCTGTTTTAAGGTATCACTCCTTGTATGTTTATGGTTCCCACTGGGAGGTAACCATGAACTGCATGATTAGATGCGCCCACTGTGGGCGTCATTTTATTCTGAACCCTCGTGTAAAGGACCAGCGATATTGTGGCGGTAAGGAGTGCCAGCGTGCCAGGAAGACCCTCTGGCAGAGGGAAAAGATGAGGACAGACCCGGAGTATCAGGCCAACCAACGGGAAAGTCATCGGAGCTGGCGGGAGAGGAATCCCGGGTACTGGAAAGAGTACAGGATTGGACATCCCGAGTATGCGATGCGCAACCGGATATTGCAAAAGCATCGGGATAAGAGACGCCGTTTGAAGGATCTTGCAAAGATGGACGCGTTGGAAGACCTGTTTTCACCTGTCAAAGCGGGCAGTTACTACCTTATTGCGCAGGGAGAAAATCTTGCAAAGATGGACGCGTTAACGCAAAAAGTTTATTTGATTCCAACCGGTTAGCCACTCTTGCAAAAAAGGACTCGATAGACATTCCTCCATATCTTCTATTAGGTTCGAAAACCATGGAGGAAAGAGATGATTGAAAGAAGACCTATCAACCCTGAACGGGTGCGCAAGATCACAGGCAGCTTTTCTTTCATAGAGCATCGTTTCTTGAGGGATGGCTTTTTTCAGGGCCTTAGCCAACATGATCTCTTGCTCTATTTCTTTCTGATACTGGTGGGGGACCGCAAGGGACTCTCCTATTACAGCTACGATAAGATCTGTATGCTCCTGAGGATTACAGTAGATGAGTATATCCTGGCCCGAGATGCATTGATCCAAAAGGACCTCATCGCCTTTGATGGGCAGCTATTCCAGGTATTATCTCTTCCGGATAAGGCGGCAGATGAGACTCCAGGGCCTTTAAAGACCGGTGAGGAGATGTGTCAAAGGGACCCTGCCGTCATCCATCAAATCATAGTCAATGGCTTAAGGAAATGAGACCCTTGCAAAAATGGACGCGTTAATTGCCATGGAATACATCGCAGAAACAAAGGAGATAGAGATTGGCCAACTTATCATGAGGTATGGACATATCAGGGTCCACAGGCCTGAGATCGCCTCATCTCTTATGAACTCAGTAGAGCGTTGCGGCCAAATCATACCGGTGATTACTGTAAAGGAAAGCGATCTTTCATTTGTCCTTATTGACGGATACCTGAGGGTGGCCGCTCTCAAACGGTGCGGGAAAGATACGGTGGCGGCAGAGATCTGGCAGTGCAACGAACAAAATGCCTTGATTCGGGTCCTTATGAAGAACCAGGAACGGAGATGGGAACCATTGGAAGAGGCGCTCCTGATTAAGGAGCTATTGGGACAGCATAATATCTCTCAAGCTAAGATAGCTCAGCTCATGGGGCGAAACCAGAGTTGGATATCCCGTCGCATTGCCCTTGTTCATGCATTGCCCGATGAGATCCTGGGATTAGTTCAAAAGGGACGTATATCCACATGGGCGGCAACGAGGGTCCTGGCGCCTATGGCGCGCGCCATACCGGATCATGCAAAGGCCCTGGCAGAAAACCTTATAAAAGAGCCCATCTCCACCCGCGATCTCATGGAACTATACCATCATTATCAGAGATCAAACCGCAAACTCAGAGACAGGATAGTGAAGAACCCCGGGCTTTTCAAAAAAGCGCTCCATACAGCAGAACAAGACAATCAAGCCACAATCCTCAAACAAGGGCCAGAGGGCAAATGGCTTAAGGATTTGAGATTGGCAAGGCATATCTTTTCAAGGCTTACAGAAAAAGTCCCCATTATTTTTTATAAAGGACAGGAGAGGCTTGAGCGCCGCGCATTGCTCACGGCCTTTGAGGATACCAGGAAGGCCTTTTTGGCCCTGGAACAGGAAATCAGGAGTTATGACAGCCATGAAAACTGCCGAGACAAAAGAGACTATCCTGACACTGCATATGAAGGGGGTTACAATCAGAGAGATCAGCCGTATCCTCAACATCTCCAGGAACACTGTGAAACGGGTCCTGAGGGGAAAGGGGAACAGCCCGTCTCAAACCTCCTCCCCTTACGAGGAGATCAAACCCATCATCCTGGAGTTGTTCAAACCCTGCCGGGGTAACGTGGTTCGTATCAGTGAAATCCTCCAGGAAAAATATGGTTGCGTTATCCCCTACAGCAGCCTCACCCGGATAGTACGCGACCTGGAACTGAGGGAAAATAAGTCAAAACACAGGGCAGGAGATTACAGCTTCGCTCCTGGAGAGGAGTGCCAGCATGACACATCGCCCCATAATCTCATCCTTGGAGAGAAAAAAGTAAAGGCACAGTGTGCAGGCCTTGTCCTTGCTTACTCCCGCAAGCTCTTTATCCAGTACTATCCTTCATTCACCCGCTTTGAAGCAAAGGTCTTTCTTACCGGGGCATTCCGCTTCATGGATGGAACCTGCCCCCGCTGTATCATTGACAATACCAGTGTTATTGTAGCTAACGGCAGCGGCCCGGATGCCGACATCTCCCCTGAGATGGAACGTTTCGGACATATCTTTGGCATGAAGTTCGTCCCACACCGAATCGGCGATCCTGACAGAAAGGCCAAAATAGAGAGAAACTTTTTTTATGTAGAAAAAAACTTCCTCCCCGGCCGAATCTTTTCTGACTGGCATGATCTTAATGAACAGGCAACAAAATGGTGCATTGAAAAGGCGAACCAAAAGCCTAAACGCTCGCTGGGCATGAGCCCGGACGCGGCATATCTTATGGAAAAGCCTTATCTCAATCCCCTTCCTCCATACATCCCTCCCGTTTACAAAAGCTTTTACAGAGTCGTGGATGTGGCAGGTTACGTGGCCGTGGACACAAACCGTTATTCCGTCCCGGAGCGATTCCTGGGAAAACAGGTCGAGGTCCATAAGTCATGGGATCACGTCACGGTCTTCTTTAAAAACCAAAAAATCGCCCGGCATCAAAGGATTCTGGACAAACTCAACACCAGGGTCACGGCAAAGGGACATCATCGCCCTTTTAGCAGATATAGGGCACACAATGGTCCATCGAAGGAAGAAAAAACCCTGACAGGACAGTTTGACATCCTGGATCAGTATGTGCGGGAGCTCAAAAAGCGTTCGAGCGGCAGGGGAGTTAGACGAATGCGGAGACTCCTGGATATTAAGAGAACATATCCTGCCGATGCATTTAAGACTGCCATTGAGCAGGCCTTTCATTATGGACTCTATGACCTGAATCGCCTTGAACAAATGATCCTTAAAAGGATTGCAGGCGACTTCTTTAACATGGAACAGGATGAATCATAGTGCGTGAAAAAATCTATCAGTTGCTCATGGATCTACGTCTCAGGGGTATGGCAAACGTCCTGGATCAGGAACTCTCAAGGGCGGAAAAAACCGGAACCCCCGTCTCAGAGGTCATTTATCGTATCCTCATGGAAGAGCATGCCTACCGGCAGGAACGCAGCCTCAATTACCGTCTGAAACAGGCTAAAATCCCATGGGACTGGACTCTCAAGACCTTCCCTTTTGATAAACAGCCAGGGGTTAACAGGGCTCAACTCCTGGAACTGTCTCACCTTTCATTCATCGACAGGGTGGAAAACATCGTCTTTATCGGCAACCCCGGAACAGGTAAATCCGGTTTGGCCATAGGACTCTTACGCCAGGCATTAATCTCCGGATACCGGGGGCGCTTCTACAACGCACAGGATCTCCTTGATGAACTCTATGCCTCCCTGGCTGATCGCACTACTCCGAAACTCATCAATCGCCTCTGTCGTTACGATTTATTAGTCATCGACGAGCTCGGTTACTTAACCCTCAAACCGGAACAGGTCAATGCCTTCTTCAAGTTGATGGGTGAACGATATGGAAATAAATCAACCATCATTACTACCAATCTCGACTACCCGGAATGGTACGACCTCTTCAAACGTAAATCCCTTGTAGAGGCCCTGCTTGATCGTCTTAAGCACCACTGTATTACCATCAGTATCAACGGCCCTTCACTCAGGGTTCCTGATGATCAACAAAAACCATTTAAAGACCACTGATCCCTATCCGGAAATATTATCCCTCACATTCCTGTCTTCCGATTATATCACCTCTCATATCACTCAATCTATTATCCTTACTATCACCTCACAACCAACTGTGCATCCCATGGGTCAATTTCTATGAGCACAAAAGGGTCAGTTTTGGTGAGCGTTGAAGTAGTTACACTGGAATATGAATAAAATCAA
>JAOZQV010000028.1:0-13869 GCA_029932035.1 Deltaproteobacteria bacterium
AACTATGGCGTAAATCATGCGCAAACATGATGTGATTTGAACAAATAGGTGCTAAATTCGCAATTGCACACAAAAAGGACTATCTACGTCCGTATCATAATCTTAATCGTACTCTTAATCATAATCCAGTTGAGTAAGATTAGGATTATGACTAAGATCATGAAATAGGAAAGCTATCTTATCCCTGAACCTTTGAACCACTACCGGGTAATTCCCCGAATTTTGTTGACAATTTGACTTAAATTTTGGACATCCTACACTGAATATATTTATTCAGCGCTGAATGACTAAAAAGATGGTCGTTGCAGGAAAGCCGCTGTCGCAGACGTTCCAACAGGGAATTTGAATAGGATACGAAAATTCCGAAAAATTTTCCAAAGAATTGACGCTCTTGGCCATTACAAACAACTAATGGGGGAAAACAAGATGTATGGACAAAAAAGGGATAACAGCGGGTTTACACTGATAGAACTCATGGTGGTCATTGTGATCTTAGGGATATTGGCAGGGCTTATTATCCCGAGAATCATGGGGAGACCTGAAGAGGCCAGGCAGATGAAGGCCCGGATTCAGATAGAAAGCATAGAAACCGCGCTCAGACTGTACAAATTAGATAACGGCGCATATCCCTCCACCGAGCAGGGCCTCTCAGCCCTTGTAGAGGCTCCGACAGTAGGGGAACTTCCCAGGGCCTGGCGAGAGGGAGGCTATCTGGAAAAGGGACGGGTTCCCAAAGACCCGTGGGATAATGAATTCATATATCTCAGTCCCGGTGTTCATGGGGATTATGACCTTGTCGCATACGGCGCTGATGGCGAGGCAGGCGGAGAGGGCAAAGACGAGGATATCAATAGCTGGGAACTGGATTGAAAGTAGAGGTCATGTCCCTTGATAAAAGGGGGTATACCCTTATTGAACTTATCGTTGTTCTTGTGCTGATCGGGCTGGTGCTGACTTTAGCCGCCCCCCGGCTTCGAAATGCCCTACTGACAGATGACCTGAAGGGCGCTGCACGCAAGATGATAGGCATAATTAACGACTTGAGAAACGAAGCGATTAGGGAACAAAGGGATTATTCTCTTCATTTTGACCTGGATGCCAACAAGTTCTGGGTAAGTTATGGGTCCATGACCGACGAAGAACGGGCAGTTGCCGGCGAAGAGGGATCGAGTCTCCCTCTCGATATTCGCATCCATGATGTCTGGATAAAGGGAGAGGGAAAGATGATGAGAGGAGCGACCCGGATTAGGTTTACCCGGAGGGGATATACCCAGAAGTCTGCCATCCACTTGAGCTCCGAAGATGGGAGAGACCTTACCCTGATCCTGAGCCCTTTCTTGGGCAAGGTCAAAGTGGTTGATAAGTATGTAGATTTTGAGATTCAGGAATTGAGGGATTGAGAGAGTTGGGGATTGGGTACTGGGTACTGGGGATTGGGTATTAGTTGCGAGTTGTAAATAAGATGTAGCTTTTCTTTGCGTCTTTGTTTACCCCGTAGGGTCGGAAAATCGTACTGGGGTAACCTGCGGATGGGATTGGGAGTTTTGTCCTTAATGAACTTCAAACTTCAAACTTCAAACTTCAAACTTCCTTTCCCTCCCGCTTTTACCCTTCTTGAGGTGATGATAGCCGTAGCGATTATCGCCATTGCCCTTATGGCGGCCCTCGGTTCCCAGTCCCAGGGGCTCTCCTTGGCCGGAGAATCGAGATTTAACAGGACCGCCTCTCTCCTGGCTCAGGGGAAAATGGCAGAAATAGAAGCGGTCGAGGACCAGAGGGATCTCAACTCCGATTCGGGGGATTTTGGAGATGGGTTTCCCGGTTACACCTGGCAACTGTCGGTGAACGATGTCTTGTTTGAAGGGGTTGAAAAGCTTTCGGACCGCCTGAAGCAAATCGATCTGGAGGTCTCCTGGGGGTCGGATGAACTCTACCAATATCGTCTCAGGTTGTATCGATTCTTTCCGTAGCAGGATGCTGGATGCTGGTCGAAGATCCCGTTTTTGAGCGGGAATATTGGAACCTGAACCCTTCTAACCTTATTTCTTAATCTTAATTATAATCTTACTCAACACGATTATGATTAAGAGTACGATTAAGATTATGAATCCAAAAACAAATCCCAAATCTCGCGTTTCCCCCGGTTTCACCCTTGTCGAGGTCCTTATTGCCATATTCATATTTGCACTTATTGCCTCGGCAATATTTACTGCCTACACAGGGACTTTCAGGATAATAGATGAGTCCGAATCCCGGGCAGATATCTATGAAATGGCCGGCGTTGCCCTGGAAAGGATCTCTGAGGACCTGGAATCTGCGTATTTCTCTAATATGGCGCAAATCCCCGGATCAGATAAGGCTAATCCCGAAATGGTCCTGTTTGTGGGAGAGAAAAAGGAGATAGGGGGCCGGAGTTGTGGGGCTTTAAGGTTTTTATCCCTTGCACATCTTACCTTCTCAGAAGAAGAACCGGTCGCCAAACCAACTGAAATAGTCTATTATGCGGCAACAAAAGGCGAGGAGGGCCTCCTGGAACTTTATCGTTCCGACACACCCCTTGGGTACGAAAGACCGGATTCGGAGAGTGGGGGGCTGCTCCTTTGCGAGGGGCTTCTATCTATTGATTTTACCTATTATGATTCTGATGGCGAGCCCCACGAAACCTGGGATTCCGGAGAGGGAGAATCAAAAGGAAAACTCCCCTTAAGGGTTTCCATCTCGATGAAATTTGCAGATAGCACGAACCCGGACACGCCTTATAAATTCACGACAGGCGTCGCCCTTCCAATGGGGGGTTAGGATTGAATATTGACTAATGATAAATGACTACTGGCAAATGACAAATGACAAACTCAAAGACAATAGGGGTTTTGCCTTGATCCTCACGATTCTGATCGTCAGTCTGGTGGTTGTGCTGACACTACAGTTTAACAACTCCATGTGGTCTGACCTCTACTCATCGGCAAACCTCCGTGATGGCATCAGACTCAGGTCTATTGTCCGATCAGGCGTTAATTGCGCCCTCGCGGTCCTCTCTGAAGACTCCTCTTCAAGCGACTCTGATTCCCTGCAAGAGCCCTGGGCCAATTCAAAAGAGCTATCCCTAAATTCCGTAACCATGTTTGAAAACGGATATTTTCAGGTAGAAATCTCGGATCTTTCCGGAAAAATCCAGGTCAATCGATTGATTAATGAAGATGGGACGTACAATGAGGCGCAGAAAAAACTCCTTATGAGGTTCCTAAGCTCTGAACAATTCCAGCTTGATTCCGAGGAGGTAGGAAATCTGATAGATGCCATAAAGGACTGGATTGACCCGGATGATGATGTGACTCGATTTGGGGCGGAAAACGGATATTATCAGTCTTTAGAAAGCCCTTACTCCTGCAAGAATGGACCTATGGAATCTCTAAGCCGGATGCTCCTTATAAAAGGTGTAACCAAGGGGCTTTTTTACGGCAATGAACATCTTCCCGGCATTTCAAGCTACTTGACTGTCTACGGTGATGGTAAGATCAATATTAATACTGCGGATCCGTTGGTCCTGAGAGCTCTTGCCGATGACTTGGATTCGGAGATGGTCAGTGATATGATCGAATATCGGCTCGATGAAGGAAATGACCTGAAAGATCCCGGTTGGTACCGAAAGATCGCAGGGATGGCAGATGCGACAATTGAATCTGAACTGATTACCACCTCAAGCCCCTATTTTGAGATAGAAGCAGCTGGTATTTCGGGGGCCATGAATAAAAGGGTGGCGGCGATAATCAAAAGGGAAGGCAAAAAGCCGATTCAAATATTAGCCTGGAAAGTTGAATAATGCAGGGAAAAATCACAGGTATTGACATAACCGAGGATCAGATTACCGCTGTCCAGGTCCAGACCGGGTTAAAGGGATGCCAGATCCTTGCCTGTGCCCGGGTCCCTGTTGAAGACGGGGATCTGAATGAAGCGCTGGAGGCCTTGTCCGGGTCTATTGTCCTTAAGAGTGACACATATCTCGCCACAATCCCTGGAGACCACGTCTCATTCAGAAACCTCTCAATGCCCTTTAAGGACGTGAAGAAAATCAGGCAGGCCCTGCCCTTTGAAATGGAGAGTATGCTACCGTTCCAGGTGGAGGATCTGCTGATAGATTTCATTATGACCGATAGCCCGGCCCGGGGTGAAGTCTTTGCTGCTTCTTGCAACAGGGCGTTTATTTCAGAATATTTAGGAACACTGCAACGAAACGGATTTGATCCGGATGTATTAGAGATCAGGTGCTCGCCTTTGGCCTCCTGGTTATTGAGGCAGCTGGGCACACCTGACCACATCCTTTTGTTAGAGATTGGCGAGAAAAACAGCGCCATGGTCCTGTGCCTGAACAGACGTATTGCCTTGATTCGTGTATTCAGATCCAACAATGCCCCCATCATTCAATCCATTCCAAAGGGACACGACACTAATGACTTGGAAGGGCCTCCCCCCGAAGAAGTTGTGGCATGCTTTAATTTCCTCTGCGCAACCATTCGGAATACGGTGCACGCCTTTGCTTCCGAGAGGAATACTCTCCCGGGCCCGGAAAAGCTCTTCTTGACCGGAATAGGGGCGCTCTACCCAAAGGCAGAGGAGCTTCTGAGCCAATCTCTTGACTTGACAGCAGAACGGATTGATATGAGTAACGATAAAAGGGTCAGGATGGGCGCCGATATTGTTAAGGACTGGTCTCCTGCCCTGATGAATGGCGCACTTTCCCTGGCGCTCAGGAATACCAGGAAGGAGGAGGGTTTCAATTTCAGGAGAGAGGAGTTTGAGCGCAAAAAGCGCTATTTTGGGCTTAAAAAAGCGGCGCCAAAGGTAGCGGTCTTTCTTTTTCTGATTTTGTCCTTTTTGGCGGCTGATATGGTTATCGATTATTATACCTTGAAAAAGGAATATAAGATCTTGAGCCGGGAAATAACTTCTGTATTCAAACAAACCCTCCCCGAAGTGATTAGAATCGTTGATCCGGTGCAGCAATTGAGGGTAAAAATAAAGGAACTCAAGAAATCGACCTCATTGAGACCCGAAACCGGCACAAACAAAAAAGTCCTCGACCTGTTGAAAGATATCTCCCAGCGTATCCCTACGGCTCTGAATGTTCATGTCAATCGTATGGTTATTGATGCGGAGACAGTGAGGATCAGTGGCAAGACCGATGCGTTCAACGAGGTTGACAAGATAAAAAATAATCTGGAACCCTCCCCTCTCTTCAGCGGGGTTACTATCAGCTCCGCCAACCTTGACCGTACAGGAAAAGGTGTCCGATTTGAGATAAGAATGGATCTTAAGTGATGAAACTGGGAAGAAGAGAAAGAACCCTTGTATCCTTAGCCGCGTGCTGCATAGCGGTTTTTGTTATGTTTCAGTTTATCATCTTCCCCTTTTTCGATAGACGTGAAGTTATAGGGAGAGGGATAGCCGCAAAAAGGGATGGGCTGAAAGAGATCGTGAGACTGCGAAGCGAATATGAATCTTATAAGAGGGGGGCTGACGGGATACAGAAATATCTCAGGAGTCGGATGAAGAGTTTTACCCTGTTTTCCTTTCTTGAGCAGGCGGCAGGCAAGGCAAGGGTGAAAGATCATATAAAATACATGAAGCCCTCGGCCTCCCGTAGCAATGGCAGATTTAAAGAATCGATGGTTGAGATGAAATTGGACAAGATAAGTTTAAAGCAGCTCGTGGATTATCTCTATCTTATCGAATCCCCGGAAAATGTTGTAAGCATAAAGAGAATCTCCATCAAGGATAGCAAGAGCGCCCCAGGTTATTTAGATGCGGTCATGCAGGTGTTGACAATTGAAAATTGAATTGAGGAATTGAGGGCGTGAAAAAAACCATCCGGAAAAAAGGAAAATGGATTGGATATCTGCTCTACTGTGTTCTTCTGACAGCCGCGCTTTTATATTACCGGTTTCCCTCAGAAAGCATCGCTGCTTATTTGGAGTCGGTTGTTGCTAAGGCAAATCCTCAAATCCTCCTCTCATTGGAGAGTCTACGTCCTGGGTTTCCCCTAAGTGTAGAGCTTATTGACGCAGGGATTTCCCTCAAGAAGGAGCCTCGAAAAACCCTGCTGAGGGTGAAGAAGCTTTCTTTGAGGACGGAAGTATGGGCATTTCTGCATGGGGCCCACGTATATTATTTTGACGCCCATGCCTACGACGGAAATATAAAGGGTGATGTTCGGTTTGAAACCCGGGCGCTCATGGCCTCCTTCACAACCGCAATGAAATTGAAGAATCTCCATATTGGTCGTCATCCTTTTCTTTCCCCGCTTATCGGCCGGGATGTGTCAGGTGTGTTGGGGGGCGACATTGTTTACACCGGACAATATGCTAATTTAATAGGTGGCGTTGGAGAGGCAATCTTTAACATCTCAGAGGGGAGGGTACAGCTTCTGCAGCCCATTTTAGGGCTTGAATCCCTGCAGTTTGATCGGCTTTCTATGAAAATAACGCTCAAGAACAAAAAAGTGGCCCTGTCTGATGTTGGACTCGAGGGCCGCGCTGTTAGGGGCCAATTATCAGGCACCATCATCTTGAATAATGATATTCCGGCAAGCAGACTTGACTTGCGAGGAACCATCGAGCCGCTTGGGGGCTTGTTCGGGAATTTGAAAGGAGACTCTAATCCCCTAAAATTCCTCAGAAAGAGTCTAAAAAGCCTGAAACGTTCCTTTGTTATCCGGGGGACCTTTGAGAAGCCGGAATTCAAATTCATATAGATAGCGCCTGAAGGAAATAACTTGCCTGTTTCATAATGGTAATCTTACTCAAAACGATTATGATTAAGATTAAGAATCTAAAAAAATATCAACCCCGTAACCCGTTGACACCATGAAAAAAAATCTTTACCACACCATATTTAATCTTTTTGCCCTCTTTAGCCTCATATATATTGGTGTAGATGTCTTTTACAGAACCATCTGTTTCCAGCTTACCGAGTTCCGTCCCGTTGAGATGGCAGAGGTCAGGACCCCAAATATCGTCCATTATGTTCCCCAACCCTTGAACAGCTTCGACGTGATAGTCGATCGAAATATATTTGGCTCGTCGGAAGAGGCAACCAGCGATGTGGAGCCCCGGGATATAGAGGCAAAGGAGATTGAGGCCCTTGAGCCGACCTCTCTCAAGATCTCTCTCTTAGGGACTGTTACAGGTTCCGAGGAAAATGCCTGTGCGGTTATCGAGGAAACCGGCAGGAAAACACAGGGCCTCTACAGGGTGGGAGACACTGTCCAGAATGCGGTTGTCAAGAAAATCTTGTGGGGTAAGGTGGTCCTGCGGGTTGGTGATAAAGATGAGATCCTCTCGATGGAGGTGCCTGAATCGGTGAAAGGCGGTCGCCCGGGGCGCTCTATCAAGCCGGTTTACAGTGGAGATACTGTAACGGTAGCGAGATCAGACATCCAGGCCTCCCTCAAGAATATCAATAAGCTGTTGACCCAGGCCCGGATTCGCCCCCATTTAAAGGATGGCAAGGCTGACGGCTTTGTTCTCAGCTATATTAAAGCAAATTCGTTTTTTACCAAATTAGGGCTCAAGAGAGGTGATATTATCAAGAGTATTAACGGCAAACAGATAAATACACCGGAAGATGCTTTTTCCTTTTATCAGGCCTTGGAATCGGGGGAACCCCTTTCAATGGAGTTAAACCGAGGGGGCAAACCAAAAACCATAAATTATCGATTTAAGTAAAAAAATGTACACAACTTTTTTCGGTTTTAAAGAAAATCCATTCAATCTGACACCAGACCCGAGATATCTCTATTTGAGTCGGTATCACAGGGAGGCCCTCGATCATCTGCTCTATGGAATTAATGAGCGGAGGGGGTTTATCGCCATAACGGGGGGGATCGGAACCGGCAAAACCACTCTCTGCCGGGCTCTCCTGGACCATATAGATGAAAACACAAAGAGCGCCCTGATATTCAGCTCCTTTATCTCTGATAGGGAGATCTTAGAGACAATTAACCATGAATTTGGTATTGAAATGGGGTCCGGGGCAGAGACAAAGAAGGATTATATCGATGCGCTCAACCAATTCCTCTTAGATAACTTCAGCAAAGGCGGTAATGCGCTCCTCCTTATAGACGAGGCCCAAAACCTTTCGCATACCGTGTTAGAGCAGATACGGATGCTTTCAAATTTGGAGACAGACAAGGATAAGCTGATCCAGATTGTGCTCGTTGGCCAGTCAGAGCTTAAAGGGGTCTTGGCATCACCGTCGTTAAGGCAGTTGAATGAACGGATTACCGTTCGTTACGATCTCAAGCCCCTCGGTCCTGCTGATCTGAAGGGGTATGTGGGCCATCGTCTTTTGGTGGCAGGAGGAAGCGGAAATCCTAATTTCACAAATAAGGCCTTCAAAAAAATCTATGAGCACACCCGCGGGAACCCGAGGAGGATCAATGCGGTCTGCGACAGGGCGCTCCTTATCGCATACACTGGTGAAAAGCAGACCATAACGAGCGCAGTGATCAAAGATGCCATCAGGGACCTGAGAGGGGGCGCAGGGTCTGAGCAGATGTTGGAGGGGCGGTCAAGGAGCGTAACACCAGTTACGATTACACTTCTCATATTGCTGATGATTACGGCGGCCCTTGCCGGATGGAACCTCAGAAGTCATATCTTAGAGGTATTTTTTAAAACAGAGATATCCCGGCCACCTCAGGTTGAAAAGAGCCCTGCAATTTACAGACAGCGTGAAAAGGGCACGGAAGATTTTTTCTTAGATGAAAGATCAAGTCTCGCAGGACTTTTCGACCTTTTTCAGGTCGATATCGGCCCCCGGCCCGGAGGGGCCTACACCCCGGAGGGAAAGGAGACCCTTAATACAGATAGTTTCGATTTAGGGTTGGTCTCTTTCAGTGTGGCGCCGGAATACTTTACACTGTTTAAGAAGCCTTTTCGTGTAACGCTCTCCGGGCCTCTACCTCTCTCCGCACCTCAACCATGCTATCTTTTGATATGTGAAGTCACTAATAATAGAGTCATTGCCTTAGACAGTGAAGGAAACCGGCGTCCTGTAAGCAGAGATTTTATTTTAGGACACTGGGGCGGAAGGGTTTCAGCTGTCTATCCCTATGAAGAGAGAGACATCTATCTGTGCAAGGGGATGAATTCGCCTGAGGTGTTAGAGGTTCAGAGGGTGTTAGAGAGAATAGGATACCCGGTTGAACCGAACGGTGTCTTTGACGAACAAACCTTCAAGGAAGTGGTAAGACTCCAAAGAGACTTCGGGCTGAATGAAGACGGCATTGTCGGCCGGAGGACCAAGGCCCTGCTCTTTCAGATGACGGAGTGAATGGGTGCTGGGTACTTGATGCTGGTTGTAGCGAAGCGGAAATCCCGTTTTTAAGCGGGGATACTGGATGCTGGTTGTAGCGAAGCGGAAATCCCGTTTTTAAGCGGGGATACTGGATACTGGATACTGGATACTGGATGCGGGATGGATGAAGAAATTGAATATTGCAGATTGAATATTGAAAATTGGGATGGATAGGATGGATAGAAAGCATAGAAATGTTTCCATCCCAGTCAGAGTTCCCTAACCGGGTAAATGTTTTTCTTTGCGTCTTTGCGCCTTTGCGAGAGACCTTTTTGGTTGCGTTTGGATAATCTGTGGAATCTGCGGATGCGATTGAGGAATTGAGGAATTGAGTTACATCCATCAGGCATTAAAGAAGGCCCAGATAGAGAGGGATGACCGTTACGGAAAATATGGCGGCATAATCTCGTCCCGTTCAAAAAAATCAGGCCGTGCCAAAAAATCTATCCTGTTGATTGTTGTATCGCTTGTAATCCTTTTTCTTGCATTTGTGTCCTATTCGTGGTTGGATTTCAATGGCCCTCAGGTGGAGACAAATGTCGTACATAGACAGAGGGGGCCGGTCCAACTCCCGGTACATGAAAAGACCGCGGATGCAATGGAGCTCTATCAACGCGGGAAGGAGCGCCATAAGAGCGGTCGCCTGAACAAGGCAAGAATGTGGTATGAAAAGGCGCTCTTGGCCGATCCCGGCTGCGTTGTTGCATTGAATAACCTCGGTGTGCTCCTTATTAAGGAAAAAAACTACCCTGCTGCCCGGAGCAGATTTGAGAAAGCGATTCGTTTGAAGCCGGGATACGTTGATCCCTATTATAACCTCGCCTGTCTCCTCGCCCTGACGGACCAGCCGGAACAGGCCCTCAGATATCTGAAGAGGGCGGTTTCCATAGACCCGCAGGCCAGAGAATGGGCGAAAAAGGATAGGGATCTCGGGAATTTACATAATTTGGCAGGGTTTAAAGGTATTGTAAATTGAATATTGACGATTGAATAATGCCCGGAGGTCGGAGGTCAGAGATCAGAGGTCGAAGGTCGAAGGTCAGTGGCGGTAACTCGCAACTCGTAACCCGTAACTCGTAACCCGTAACTCGTAACTCATAATCAATACCCAATGGACTATTTAAGAAAAAGATACCTGCAATACCTCTTGTGGGTGGCAGTCTGCTTCATGATGACCGTCTTGCCGGCTGGAGCGGCGCGGATCGCGGGAGAAGAGGGGGTAACACCTGCGGTTCCTGAAACCGCGCAAAAGACCAGGGAGGCAGTCTCTCCCAAAACCCCTGTGCCCACCCCCCCGGTAACACTGGCTCCACCGGAGCTTAGCCCACGAGGGGCCTCCGCTCCGGAGGGAAATACGGTCAAATCTCCACAGGAAGAAACGGTGACGCCGTCCCACCAGGAGAAAGCCCACCTTGAAAGAAAAGCAGGTACGGAAAAACCGACCGACCCCTATGTCACCATCGACTTTGACAACGTTGATATCCCGATATTTATCAAGTTTATCAGTGAATTGACCGGGAAGAACTTTGTGATAGACAAGGCGGTAAGAGGGAAGGTGACCATTGTCTCTCCCACCAAGATCTCAAAGGCTGAAGCGTACAAGGTGTTTGAATCGGTACTCGAGGTCCACGGTTATACCACCGTGCCTGCCGGGAGGATAGTTAAAATCGTTCCGGCGGTGAGCGCCAGGACCAAAAGTGTCGAGACACGTCTGCTGGAGGATGCCCTCGGGCCTGAAGACAAGGTGATAACCCAACTGATCCCCCTGAGATATGCCGATCCGGATGAATTAAAAAAACTCTTTACGCCACTGATATCCAAGAGCAGCGTAATTGTCTCCTACTCCCCCACACGAACCCTGATCGTTACTGATGTCCTCTCCAATATCAAACGACTGCTCCTCATTACAAAGGCGATCGATGTGGAGGGCGTTGGCGAAGAAATATCGGTAATCCCCCTTGAGTACGCAACGGCAACTGTCCTTGCCAAGTCTTTGGGCACGGTCTTCCAGCGGAGGGCGGTAAAGGCGAAAAGAGCCCTCCGTGGTCAGGTGGGTATCAAGATCGTGCCTGATGAGAGGACCAATTCGTTGATACTGCTGGCATCTGAAGATGATACCGTGAAGATCAAGAAGCTTGTGCAGCTCTTAGACAGGGAACCACCCCGGGGTGAAGGGGACATTCGCGTCTATTACCTGCAACACGCCAATGCCGAAGACCTCACCAAAGTCCTGACATCTCTTCCATCAAAACAGACTGCCGGGGCAAAAAAAGGTAAGACCCCTGTGATTTCCAAGGAGGCCCGGATTGTTGCCGATAAGGCAACCAACTCCCTGGTCATTATGGCCACCAAGGATGACTACCGCGTCCTCGAAGAGGTTATAACGAAATTAGATATCCCAAGATTGATGGTCTATATCGAGGCCCTGATCATGGAAGTGAATGTGGAGAAGGATTTCAGCCTCGGAGTGGAATGGGAGGGGATCAAGACATTTTCATACGATGGGAAAAACGCGGGGGTTTTTGCCGGATCGAGTCCCTCTGATTTCACTAAGATCGCAAAGGTGGTAGGAGGGGCCCTGACCCCGGGGTTTTCCTTGGGTATTATCAGTGACGTCATTGAGATAGGGGGCGTCAAGTTCCCCAATCTGGCCGCCGTTGCCCACGCCTACCAGCAGGATACGGCTGTTAATATCCTCTCAACCCCGCAGATCCTGACCACGGATAATGAAGAGGCCGAGATATATGTGGGTAAAAACGTTCCCTATATCACCAGCCGAAACGTAACAGCTGCAGAGCAAGACTACACCAACTACGAATACAAGGACGTAGGGGTGACTCTGAAGGTGACGCCGCAGATCAGCCGGGAGCGTTTTGTCCGGCTCAACATCTTTCAGGAAGTCTCGAGATTGATCGCTACCTCGGAAACCGACAGACCCTCGACCCACAAGCGCCTTGCCCAGACCACCGTTATTGTAAAGGATGCCCAGACAGTTGTAATAGGGGGCCTGATTGGTGACGAAACAACCCATATCGATTATGAGGTGCCCTGCCTCGGGGGCATCCCCTTGATTGGCTGGTTTTTCAGGTCCACTTCCAAGAGGTTAGAAAAAACCAACCTCTTTATTTTTCTGACGCCCCATATCATTCAGAACCCGGCCGAGGCAAAAAAGATCTATGAGGACAAAAAAGACCAGATCGAGACAATCAAGGAAGGTGTTATAAAGATGTATAAAAGGGGGGGGAAGGAATAAGGTCTTTCATGCGGCACCGGCGAATCGGCGAAATATTATTAGATACATCCGGCCTCTCCGAGAGGGGCCTTGAGGATGCCCTCAAGATCCAGGAGGAAAAGGGGGGTCGAATTGGGGAGATCCTTATCCGGCAGGGGGCAGTCACAGAGACAGAGCTTTTAAATGCCCTCGGCATCCAGTTCGATCTACCGGTCTTGACAACCCTATCCACTCGAGACATAGACACATCCTTTGCTGAAGAGATTCCGATTCAGTTTCTCAGGAAACATAGGATGGCCCCCGTTGTTACTTCGAGCGGCGCTAACCTTGCCATCAATGATCCACTCCTGTTCCAGCCCTTAGATGATCTGAGACTTCTTACCGGTCTGAAAGAGGCAGGAGTAGTCTTGGCTCCCTATGGGAGTATCCTCTCTGTCATCAACTTTGCCTACGACATGAGCCGCGATTCAGCAGAACAGGTAATCGAGGATATGCACGGTGATGAGACCAGTCAGATCCTCTCCGAGATCGAAGAGACCGGAGATCTCCTCGAGGACACCAGCGATGCCCCTGTTGTAAAACTGGTGAACCTGATGCTGTCGCAGGCCGTAAAGGCAAGGGCCAGCGATATTCACATCGAGCATTCCCAGCACACGCTCAAGATCCGTAACCGGGTGGACGGGATCCTCTACGATATGCTCTCGCCGCCCAAACATATTCAATCGGCCCTTATCTCCCGCATCAAGATCATGGCCAAGATGAACATCGCAGAAAAAAGACTGCCCCAGGACGGCCGGATCGAGATCAGGATCGCTGACAAAAACATCGATATCCGGGTGTCAACCATTCCAGTGGCCTTTGGCGAACGGGTCGTGCTTCGACTGTTGGACAAGACCAATGTTCTGTTGGATGTCTCTGACCTCGGCATGCCGGCTGACCGTTTGGGAGAATTTGACAGGCTTATTCGATCCCCACACGGCATTATTCTCGTTACAGGGCCAACCGGAAGCGGAAAGACCACCACCCTCTACGCAGCCCTTTCCACTATTAACAAGACCGACATCAACATCATTACCATAGAGGATCCTATCGAGTACCAGATGGAAGGGATCGGCCAGATTCAGGTCAATCCGAAGATAGACCTCACTTTTGCCAAGGGCCTTCGATCCATCGTCCGACAGGACCCGGACGTTATACTTGTGGGTGAAATACGTGACCTGGAAACCGCCGAGATTGCCATTCAGTCTGCCCTGACCGGGCATTTGGTGTTTTCGACCCTGCAC
>JAOZQV010000028.1:13879-16096 GCA_029932035.1 Deltaproteobacteria bacterium
TCCAGAGACTGGTCCGCGTCATTTGCGCTGATTGCAAAGAGGAATATACCCCCGACAGGGAATCCTTAGAGAGCATTGGTATTACCCCCGAGATGGTTGCCGGGAGAAAGATCTTCAGGGGGAGGGGGTGCTCTTCGTGCCTCGATACGGGATTCAAGGGGAGGACCGGCATGTTTGAACTGATGATGTTAGATGAACCGGTCAGAAATCTGATACTAAAAACCTCTGATGCCAATGCCATAAAACAGAAGGCGGTTGAGCAGGGGATGTCTACCCTGCGCCAGGACGGGGCACAGAAGGTATTAAGCGGGATCACGACCATTGAAGAGGTTTTCAGGGTTACCTATCAATAGGGATCAAACACGAACCATCTGCTATCCTGCCGCGGCCCTTATTGCGGGGTTGTTTGCCGCACAAGTCATAAGTAGCCTGCAGGTCTATCTCTCTAATAAAATCCTTTACCGCACCCTTACAGCCATAAATGACGCCGGATATCTCGCAGTGCCCAACCAGCAGATTGTGGATCGTCTGCAGGAATTCGGCCCAGCCCTTTATGGTGGACTTTTTTTTACCCTGAGTGCGGGGGCCGGCCTTTCTCTCCTCTCCTTTGCCGCTGCCTGGACCTGGCATCGCCTCTCATCCCGCAGTACTATCTCCCTGATTTTGCTCCTGTTCCTCTGGGCCGGATCTCTTGCAGCAGCAAACTGGAAGGGATTCTCCCCTATGGTCAGCGTCTATTTCTTTGTGATACCTGTTGTGGTCTTTTGGGTCACATTGAGATTGATGCCCCCGCAGACAAAACAGGGCCCCTGGTTGTACAGGATTGCCCCTCTGATTCCTATTGTCCTGTTGGCCTGTTTGTGGGGAACCCAAATGAACGGCCATCTATTTGTAGACCTCAGGGACAAACTCCTCCTGTCCAATCCTTTAGGAACAAAGATAACCGATTTCTATTATCGATATACCCTCTACCCCGCAGAGGTCTTCAAGTCTTTGGATCAGAAGACCCTGAAGACCTGCAATCTTGCACAGATCAAGAAGAGGTCCCTTAAAAAGCTGTTGGAAGGGAAATTGGTCAACTACGATTATCTCAATACAGGGGGAGATGGGGAGGTTAACCTGATAATAAGGGAAGAGGGCAAGGTCCTTATATTAGAAAATAGAGGACAGGTGATTCTGAGGACAGCTACCAATGAATTCCTTTCAGCCCCGGCCAATATACTGAAACAGTTTTCTTCAGAAACGGACAGATATTCCTTCTTCCGTCAATTCACCTTTCTTTCTCTCTTGATAGGATTTCCGATAACCCTCTATCTTTTCCTCTATACCGGTATCCTATTTTTGTTATGTCGATTCTTTGATCTAAGGGTTTCCTCAGTGGCGGTCTCAATTCTCTGCTTTTTAGCAGGCATTTTATTGTTGATGCCGGTCTTCCTTGGCAAGCCGGGAACTATAGACAAAATGGATATGGCCCAGACCCTGGAATCAGGGCGCTGGCAGGAGAGGGGTGCTGTGGACGAGCTTCTTAAAAAGATCAAAGAGTCAGACAACTGGTATAACCAGTGGCGTGCCTACAAGGCACTGAGGGCGCTTGGATGGAAACAGACAGGGTCCAGATAAAGACGCTGGCCATATGCCTTGTAGCGGTCATTGCAGTGGAAGCTGTTTTGAGAGCAGGTATCGGCCCGGGGGATTACAACCCGATGATTGTCCTGGGCGCGGTGCGTCTTTTAGAGGCCGGACTCATCATGATGATTGTCTTTACCCGGGAAAAGGGTCTCTCTGCCATCGGATTGTCTCTAACGGGGATGCTTTCTGGACTCGGGAGGGGGCTTACCTGGTCTGCCGGTTTTGTGTTAATTACCCTCCTTGGTTTTACCCTGATGTTTGCAATCGGGCTGAACCCCCTGACGTTCATACAGACCGGTCTTCCGTCCAAGCCCGGAGATATCGCCCTCTTTTTTCTTGTAGGCGGCCTCATAGGGCCAGTCGCGGAAGAGGTCTTTTTCAGGGGAGTTATTTATGGTTTTTGCAGACGATGGGGCGCTCCGGCGGCCATAATATTGAGCGCCCTCCTATTTGTCCTGGCACACCCCATCTTTCCCGCCATTCCGGTAACACAGGTGGCGGGAGGAATCCTTTTTGCCGTGGCCTATGAGGTTGAAAAGAACCTGATGGTGCCCATCACTATTCATGCGCTGGGCAATATGGCAATCT
>JAOZQV010000327.1 GCA_029932035.1 Deltaproteobacteria bacterium
CATTTGTCAACCACCATCATTAGATCATCTAATTTATAGATACCAGCCAATTCCACAGCCAACCTGGGATGCCTTCCCAATTTACCACCCACCATGATCCGGGACCCGACATTCCCCTCTTTAAGGGTCTCTGTCGGACAAACTGGGATGCACTGGCCGCATGAAAGACAGTGGGAAGCATCAATAATGGGATACCCGTTTTTTAGTGAAATCGCATTTTCCCTGCAAACTTTGAGACAGGCCCCACATTCGCTGCAGTCTTGATCTGAGACTTCCGGCCTGCAAGCGCCAATAATTCCCAAATCAACTATTTGGGGCCGGGAACAGGCATTGGGACAGTCGGAGATGGAAACTCTAAACTCATGATGCATCTTTAAAGGGCCTTTCACCCGCTTCTTCAGAAAGGCCTTCAAATTCCTTCTAACTAATTTTTGCTCTAATTGTTCCGCCAAACCATCTGAATTAATGGCCCGGTTGGGACATCCTCCCGGACCAAAACAGCTCTCAACCTGAAAACCCCTGACCTGTTCTTCCATCCGGTTGAGGAACCGTTCCCGACAGGTGCGCACATGTTTTATGGTCACCTGATTGCTCCCGCAGCGGACAGCCTCTTCTTCCACACGTCTTTTCACCTTTTTTCGTACGAAAAAGGGGACCCGGGACAGATCATCTCTCGCATCTTCAGTCCATTTTATTGTCAAGCTCTTAGCCTCGAATACCCAAAAAAATCGAGATTCACTAAAAAAATCTCACATCAAGAAAAAGGCCGGGCCATTGTGGCCCGGCCTTCATTTTTGAAATGATGACAAAACAACCTGTTCGTCAGGCCGCACGCTTTTCCCTTTTCAGGATCTCGCCACGGGTGCTGATAACTACCTGTTCTATCGGGATCTTTTTCCCAGCAGCATCCACTGCTCGCTGGAGGATCACCGGAAGAGCTGAGCAGCACGGCACCTCCATGACCAGGGCTGTTATGCTCCTGATATCAGCGATCTTAAATATATCAGTGAATTTACGGATGTACTCTTCAACATCATCAAACTTGGGACATCCGACCATAACCACCTTTCCTTTCAGGAAGTCCTGGTGAAAATTGGGGTAGGCCACAGGTACGCAATCCGCTGCAATCAGAAGGTCGGCCCCTTTAAGAAAAGGTGCAATAGGCGGGACTAAGTTTATCTGGACTGGCCAGTGCTCGAGGGCAGATGCCGTCCTCGCCGCCTGCGAATCGCCTGCCACGGTTTCTCCCACTGTGGCGGTCGGTATAAAGGTCTGGACCTGAGTGGAGGGACACCCGCAGGCAACGGGGACCTCGACCGGTTTTTCTTCCTTCTCCTTCAGGTATAACTCTACCGCTTCCTCATCAAAATCCTCTGCCTCACGTTCAATGATTTTGAGTGCACCGTTGGGGCAATCACCCATACAGGCGCCTAAGCCGTCGCAATATTTTTCCGCCACGACACGGGCCTTGCCGTCCACCACCTCTATGGCCCCTTCGGCACAGGAAGGCACACACTCGCCGCACCCGTCGCAGAGTTCTTCGTCAATTTCTATTATTTTTCGCATTACTTTCATTAGCTTATCCTTTTAAAATGCGGTTATCTGCGGCCTATTCTAAAAACATTTTTCTTGCCAGGTTAGCGCCGCTTCTGGTAAGAAATGATTTCTCAATAATCCCAGTCAACTTCTCTGGCTCAGTCGGATTCTCCTTTTGTTTTTCCTCCAGATTCGTTACCAGATCTGCATCGTAGAGACTCTTGAAATTGACTGTCTCATCTTCCTTCGGGTGATGGTGATGGGCAATAATATCAATTACCTCATCAATAAGCCCTTGCTTTGCGCCAAGTCTGGTCAAGATCTCCCTCGCTATGGGCGGTCCTTCCTCCTCCTGGTACTTGGCGGCAGTGCTGTTGTGTTTCCGCTCGGCCTCCTTGATCCCGATATCGTGCAGATACGCTGCGCACAGGATGACGGCTAAGTTGCCGCCTTCCTCCCTCCCTATCTGTTCGGCATATCGCGCTACCCGGATGGCATGTCCGACCCTCTTGAAATCCCGTTTGAGATACCGCTTCACCTCAATGGCAACCCTGTCCTTGAGCAGGTCCTCTTTCTGGGCAAGGAGTTCGGGCGGAAGGTTCCCGATGCACTGTTCCGCATACGGACAGTATGAAGCACAGCCGAAATCTAACTGAGGGTTCAGGAAGCGGTGGCCGCATTTGGAACATTTGCGTGTGGTATCATCCTTGAAGAACTCTACCTCAGCCCCGCATTCGGGGCACTTGACGTTGAAAATGGCCCCCGGCTTCCAGTACTGGCTGTCCTGTCCCGGACATTTCATTACTTTCCTCCTGGAATTGAAACCTGAAACTGAGTATGTTACCAAGCCCAGTTTCAAGTTTCCAGTTTCAACCTTTATTTACCTGCCATCATTGCCTCGATATCTGCCTCGACTTCGCCAATCGGTTTGATATCAAAGTTCTCCACCAGTACATTAAGTACAGTCGGGGAAACAAATGCCGGAAGTGTCGGCCCCAAACGGATCCCCTTTACCCCTAAGAAGAGAAGGGCCAGAAGAACTGCAACCGCTTTCTGTTCATACCACCCGATATCAAAGGAAATCGGGAGATCATTGATGTCATCCAGTTCAAAGACCTCTTTCAGTTTGAGTGCAATCACGGCTAAAGAATAGCAGTCGTTGCACTGCCCTGCATCGAGCACTCTCGGAATCCCGCCGATATCGCCAAGGTCGAGCTTATTATAACGGTATTTGGCGCACCCTGCGGTCAGGATAACCGCATCCTTGGGAAGCTGCTGGGCAACCTCAGTGAAATAGTTCCTCGACTTGTGGCGGCCATCGCAGCCAGCCATTACAATAAAGCGCTTGATGGCGCCGGATTTCACGGCGTCCACGACCTTATCCGCCAATGCAAGGACCTGGTTGTGTGCAAACCCGCCTACGATTTTTCCGGTTTCAATTTCGGTGGGAGGACTGCATGACTTTGCACGTTCTATCACTCCGGAAAAGTCTTTGGCGCCACCATCTTGCCTATTCTGGATATGTTTGGCACCGGGATATGAGACCATCCCTGTGGTAAAAAGTCTGTCTAAATATGTGTTGTCCTTTTTCAGAGGAACAAGACAGTTGGTAGTCAATATAATTGGACCGTTAAAGGATTCAAACTCCGGATTCTGACGCCACCATGAACCGCCGTAATTCCCCACAAAATGCTTATACTTCTTGAATGCGGGATAGTAATTGGCCGGAAGCATTTCACCGTGGGTATAAACATCGACCCCACTCCCCTCGGTCTGCTTCAACAGCTCCTCCATATCCTTTAAATCGTGCCCGCTGATAAGGATGCCGGGATTGTTTTGCACACCGATATTCACCTCTGTGATCTCAGGGTTTCCATAGGCCGTGGTGTTTGCCTCGTCGAGAAGCGCCATGGTGTTGACCGCCATCTCCCCACATTTCATGACCATGGCGACCATCTCGTCAACGGACAGGTCCAAGGTGGTAGACGCTAATGCCTCCATCATGAACTGGAGGATCTCTCCCTTTTCAAACCCTAAGATCGCCGCATGATCTGCATAGGCGGCAACTCCCTTTAGCCCAATAACCAGCAGCTCCCTGAGGGAGCGAACGTCTTCATTTTCAGTTGCAAGAACGCCGACCCCTTTTGCCTTCTCGTAAAACGCTGCTCCATCATCTGAAGACCAGACCGCAGAGTCATGCAGTTGTTCTGAGAAGTCCTGACCGTTTTTTTCTTTGTACGCGGCCATAAATTTTGATTTCAGGTCTTCCCTGGTTTTCAACGCTTCTTTGATAAGGTCAATAATCCGATCGTTATCCCAGGCAACATTTGTTATGGTGGAAAAAAGGGCTTCTGCAATAAAAAGACCGGCCTTCCGATCCTCAATATCGAGTTCCTTCGCCTTTTCTCCATAAATGGAAATCCCCTTCAAGACATAGATCAGCAGGTCCTGAAGGTTGGCGGTCTCTTCCGGTTTTCCACAGACCCCCTTTACAGTACAACCCTGGTTCTTTGCCGTTTCCTGACATTGAAAACAAAACATGGTTTTTCTCCTTTCTTAAATATCTAAGGTTTCTATTCTTGGCATATTCAGATGCATGCCGCTGTCTTTTCTCTAACTTGCCTCCATTATGAGGGTATAAAAAAAGATTGTCCTTGATCTAAGTCAAGAAATCCACTTTTTTCTCATTTTTTTTTGATGCAGCCGTAAAAAGGCACGAAAAATAAAATTAGCGTATACCCTAACGTTGCATAAAATTTGAGTTCAAAACGTTTTAGATTAGGTCATCAGGGGGCGATGGATCGTTTTCAAGGATGAAAGCGTATTGAACATAGGACACAGTCTTGAAAATGGGCCAGCGTTTCTTGAT
>JAOZQV010000029.1 GCA_029932035.1 Deltaproteobacteria bacterium
ACGGACACGGTTCCCTCTCCGGTAGTCTCAGCTACGGGGGCAAGGGTTCCATCCGCTGCATTCATTACATACACACGATTGGTTGGAATAGTGGGAGAAACAGGCGAACTACTATCACTGTCGCTGCATCCCAAAGGGACCATTGTCAGAAAACCCAACACCGCAAAAACGCCAATCAACCTTCCTAAGGATTTCATTCTACTTTTCCTTTCTTGTTGGTTATTAGGTGACAATTGGTTATTTATTGTTAAACTAAATCGTTATCGGGCATTTAGGCCCCTCCATCAGCAGGTTGCTACAGGGCCTTGATTTCCCTTTTCAGATTTCTCACAAACTGATGCCTTGCCGCTTCGTCGCCCTTGATGTGCTCTTTGACTTTTTGCCAGGTGGGAGAGCAGTTTTTATAGGCCACATCCACCAGACCATGGATGATACGATCAATGTCCTTCTTGTTGTCTTTGGTTATCTCAATGCCGGCTTCTTCCAGGACATCCTTCATGTGTCTGAAATAGCAGCTCATGGCACGCCTCCTGAGTCATAAATTGTTGCCGAGTGCCAAAAAAATGGCGTATGATTCAAAAAAAATACAGGGTGGCGCCATAATGAGATAGGCGCTCCCGCAAACGAGATCATGAGGATATTTGAATCCTTGTCCCGACGTCCCGGGCTGATGTCTCCGCACCGGTACTTGGACTCGTGATCACTCACCACCCTGAGATTTAAGTGAAACATCGTTTCCGGAATTTGTCAAACGAAATTTGCCAAGATTTTCCAGGGTCAATTCCATATTTGGCTAACATCGCCTCCTTTCGTTCTGTCTTTTGCAGACGCTTTCGAGGGTAGATATTTTCAACTTCGAGTGAGAAAAGAGGGTTAGGAGAAGCGGGGTTTTGCGTTGTGGGGGTCAGAGAAAATTAACAGATCACCCTCCCTCACCAACTCTAACGCGAGGGAGGGCGTCTGTGACATAGATGTTAATTGTATTA
This sequence comes from Deltaproteobacteria bacterium, assembly GCA_029932035.1. Taxonomy (GTDB): domain Bacteria; phylum Desulfobacterota; class DSM-4660; order Desulfatiglandales; family Desulfatiglandaceae; genus Desulfacyla. The sequence goes on from JAOZQV010000029.1 coordinate 987, forward strand.
TATTAGGCCGTATGCCGAAAGCGCCTTTTTCAGCCTTTCAAGATTGGCCGGCGCCATGGGATAAAGGGGCAGCCGCATTTCGTCCTGGATCTTCCCCATCAGCCCCAGGGAGGTCTTTACCGGAATCGGATTTGTCTCAAAAAACATGGCCTGGCACAGGGGGAGGAGTTTGAAAAAAAGCCCTTTTGCCTCGTCAATCCTCCCCTCTTCCCACGCCTTAACCAGATCTGCGGTATCCCGGGGAACAATATTGGCCACTACTGAAACCACTCCCGTCCCTCCAACGGAAAGAACCGGAAGGGTCAGGTTATCATCGCCTGATAAAAGGATAATCTTGTCCCCGGCCAACCTCACAATATCAGCCATCTGGCCAATATTCCCTGAAGCCTCTTTTATGGCCACCACCTCCGGGAGTTCTGCTAAACGCGCCACGGTTTCCGGAAGCATGTTAACGCTGGTCCGGCCTGGCACATTATAGAGGACCTGGGGCAGGGGCACCGCCTTTGCAATGGCCTTGAAATGCTGATAAAGTCCCTCCTGCGTCGGTTTATTATAATATGGAGTTACCTGCAGGGTAGCGTCAGCCCCCACCTCCTTGGCGTGTTGCGTAAGCTCGATAGCCTCACTTGTGCTGTTCCCGCCTGTCCCCGCGATAACCGGGACCCTCTTGTTGACGGCCTTTACGGCAATATCGATGACCCGGGCGTGTTCCTCCACCTTCAGGGTCGCAGACTCGCCGGTTGTCCCGCAGGGTACAATTGCACTGGTGCCGTTTTCGATCTGGAACTCTATTAATTGACGATATGCTTCCTCATCCACCTTCCCATCTTTAAACGGGGTTATAATTGCGACAATAGATCCTTTAAACATGATAACCTCCCTTCACGTTCGTCATTAGTCATTTGTTATCCTGCATCCTGCATCGTCCATCCTGAGTCGGTCATTTGTCATTGGTCAATAGTCAATATTCAATCTCAAAGGGCCTCATGGTTCAGTCGTCCCTCGTAGATGATAGAGGTGTTTCCCTCGAGCCATACCTCGTTAAAGGAATGACCCTCTCTCTGAAAATGAATGGCCAATTCCTCCCCTCCCATAGTCTTTACCCTCACCGGAGATGCCACCATCCCTCTGATCGAGGCCACCAAGGCGGATGCGATTGCCCCTGTTCCACAGGCCAAGGTCTCGTCCTCGACCCCTCTTTCATAGGTCCTCACCGCTAACCTGTCGGGGCCGATTTTCGTCATAAAGTTGGCGTTGGTCCCTTCCGGAGAAAATCGGTTGTGATAGCGAACAGCCCGGCCCTGCTCTCTTACCGGATGGTTTGCCAAGTCTGCGACATCAACCACAACGTGCGGCACCCCTGTATTGACAAAATCGCAACTCTTCCAGCCCTGCTGCAACTCCAGGTCCATGTCCATGGAAGCAATGCCCGGCTTGGGCATAAGAACTTTTACCACACGTCCATTGACCTCGGCCGACACCGGTCCGGCCAAGGTCTCAAAGGTCATTTTGGCCCCCGCAATCTCCTTTAAAAAGGCGAAACGGGACACACAACGGCCTCCGTTACCGCACATTTCCACCTCCCCGCCATCGGCATTAAAATAACGCCATCCAAAATCATATTTGGCCGACCCGGCAACAAAGATGACGCCGTCAGCTCCGACCGATGTCCGCCGTCTGCAGGTCCTTTCAACCAGTCGACTCATCTCTTCTTCTCTTATACCTTCATCCCTGTTGTCAATCAGGATAAAATCATTGCCGCTGCCGCTCATCTTCCAGAATTCGATAGGTTTCATCTTTAACCCTCAGCCCTCTTGCACTCTGTTCTGGTCTTCCATCAAAAAATCGGGGATCGCTTCACCTCTGATGAGGTCCTTAAAGCTCTCTCTCTCTCTTATGGTAAAATAGCGATCTCCCTTGACCATAACCTCGCAAATTTTAGGCCTTGAATTATATGTGGAAGACATACTGAAGCCATAGGCCCCGGCGCTCATGACCGCTAATAAATCACCCGGGTCAAGCATCTCCACGTCCCTCCCCTTGGCCAAGAAATCTCCGGATTCGCAAATAGGGCCAACTATATCGGTCTTTACTTTCTCTCTGCCGCGAATCTTTACGGGCCGAATCCCATGGTATGAATTGTAGAGACTCGGCCTCATAAGATCATTCATGGCCGCATCTACTACAAAGAACATCTTTTCTTTGGTTGGCTTGGTATAGAGGACTTTGGTTACAAGGATACCCGCATTCCCCATTATCACACGGCCCGGTTCAAAAATCAGGGTCAGGTCCGATGCCCCAAGTTCGGTCTGAATCGCTCGCGCATATTCCTGAGGATGGGGAGGCGCCTCCATTTCATAAGTAATTCCCAAGCCTCCTCCGAGATCCAGATAATCTACCCGGATACCGATATCCCTTAGACTCCCAATCAATTTCTTAAGCTTCCTGAGGGCATCCACGAATGGCCCCACCTCAGTTAGCTGGGATCCGATGTGGCAGGAAACCCCGACCACATCCAGACCGTTCAAGGCTGAGGCAACTGAATACTGCTCGAGGGCATCATTGATGTCGATGCCAAACTTATTCTCTTTAAGACCGGTAGAAATATAGGGATGGGTCTTAGGATCCACATCAGGATTGACCCGGATAGCCAGCCTCGCCCTCTTACCGGTCCTTTCGGCCACCTCGTTCAGCTTAAGTATCTCCTGTGCAGACTCCACATTAAACATGAGGATTCCGGTCTTAAGGGCATATTCAAGAGCCGCGACCTCTTTGCCCACCCCAGAATAGACAATCTTCGCCGGTTCCACCCCTGCCTTCAATGCCCTGTAGAGCTCACCTCCCGAGACGATATCCACACCGCCTCCCAACAGGGCAAAAAGCCTCAGAATGGCCATGTTGGAATTTGACTTCATGGAAAAACAGGTCAGGTGTTTTACCCCGTAAAAGGCCCCGTCAAAGGCCTTGAAGTGTTGCTTCAGTGTGGCGTGAGAATATAGATAGAGAGGTGTGCCAAGCTCCTGTGCGATCGTTGCCACCGGCACATCTTCACAAAACAATTCGTCCTTTATGTAATTAAAATGATGCATCTTTCTGGAATTGAATATTGACTATTGACTATTTTTTGCCAAGACAGAAATATCTGGGTGCGAAACGTGAGTTTTCTATTTCACTGGGGCATCAATCGTAACCTTGACTCTTTCAGACGGTGGACCGATAGCGCCATGGCTGCTGATCAGGCGAAGTTCAAAAAACCATATCCCCTTCTTTTTCACTCCTGGAATCTCACATGTGAACAGGTCGCCTGAGATTTCCATTTCCTTTATATCTCTAAAATCTGCCATCTCAATGGGGCATCCTTCGCAGGGCGGATTATCCATGGGATACCACGTATGATAAATCCTGCACCCTGTTACATCGGATCTTCTTTTATCATCGCCCTCTATGTATCCCTCCAGCCTGACCTTCCCATTCTCCCACTTCCCTGTCAGTCGATCCACCTTTATAACAAGTTTTTTCTCGGGTAAAAAAGGGGGCCCCTTCTTCCCGCACGCAGGCAAAAGCACCATAACAACAGCGGCAAGAGCAGCCAAAAAAAACACAGGTAGCCGGTTCAACCCTACCCCCCTCTTTTTTGCTGCATCCATTGGTTTTCTGTCCATATCAAGGACAAGTAGGGCCTCCCCAATCATCCCCGCCATAAATCCGGTCAAGGCGGGGTTTTCGCTTCGCTGCAACAATCGACAATCATCAATCATCAATCCCAAGTTCCTTCTTTGCCTCTTCAATTGCCTTTTTGACCATATCCGGCCCGGTTCCGCCAGGGATATTCCTCCTTGCGGGGGCCAACATGGGATCAAGCCATTCGTAAACATCCTCATCGATCTGCCTGTTGAAATCCTTCATTTCATCGAGAGCAAGTTCATGAAGTTCCCTTTTCTGGCCCAATGCAAAAACGACCATCTTACCCACGATCTCATGGGCCTCACGAAAGGTAATACCTTTGCGCACAAGATAATCGGCCAGATCGGTTGCCACCAGAAAGCCTTTCCCTGTGGCCTCCTTCAACCTCTCCCTCTTAAAGGTGATTTCTCCGAGGAGCCGGGCCATAACTTCGAGACAGATCTGGACAGTGTCAGAAGAATCAAACAGGGCCTCTTTATCCTCCTGCATGTCCTTATTATAGGTTAAGGGCAGGCCTTTCATTGTCGTCAGTAGAGAGATCAAATGACCATAGACCCTGCCTGTTTTTCCCCTTATCAACTCCGGCAGATCAGGATTTTTTTTCTGGGGCATTATACTGCTTCCAGTACAAAAGGCATCGGAGATTGCAATAAACCCGAACTCCTGACTCGACCAGATGACAAGCTCTTCGCTCAGACGACTCATATGCATCATAAGTACTGAGGCATTAAAAAGAAATTCCAACACGAAATCCCTGTCACTGACCGCATCCATGCTGTTTTGGGAAATACTGTCAAAGCCCAATTCTCCGGCAACCATTTCCCTGTCCAAATCAAATGTGGGGCCTGCCAGGGCGGCGCTCCCTAACGGCATTATGTTTACCCGCCTGATGCTCTCCTGGAACCGCTCACAATCCCTTTTAAGCATCTCATTATAGGCCATCAGATGATGGGCTAAAAGCACAGGCTGGGCCCTCTGCAAATGGGTATATCCAGGCATAACGATATCTAAGTTCTCTTCCGCAAGCCGGATCAAGGCCCTCCGGCTCTCCTTGATCAAGTCGATTACACCTTGAGTGGCGTCCCTGGCATAGAGTCGAACGTCCAACGCTATCTGATCATTCCTACTCCTCCCTGTGTGGAGCTTTTCTCCTAAGGCCCCGACCTTATCCACCAAAGCCTTTTCCACGAGGCCATGTATGTCTTCATAATCTTCATCAAAGGAAAACTCCCCATGGTCTAACTCGCGTTTGATCTTACCGAGGGCCTCCACGATATCGGTTGCTTCTTCGTCTGTGATTATCCCCTGATTGGCCAACATCCGGCAATGGGCGATACTGCCTTCTATATCATAGGGGTAAAGGCGGTGATCAAAACCGATTGAGGCATTAAACCTGTTGACCAATGCGTCAGTTTCCTGGCTGAAACGGCCACCCCAAACCTTCTTAGTCATGATGTACCCTCTAAGAGCTTAGCGATCTTGAGCCGAAGACCGTTCAGTCGTATGAATCCCTCGGCATCCTTCTGCCTGTAAACCTCGTCTTCTTCGAACGTGGCGAAATCTGCGTCATAGAGGGAAGACTTAGACATTCTCCCGACAACAATGCAGTTCCCTTTATAAAGTTTTATTCTTACAACACCGTTTACATTCTTCTGTGTCTCGTCTATCAGGGTCTGAAGCATCTCTCTTTCAGGTGAAAACCAGTAACCGTTGTAGATGATATCGGAGTATCTTGGTATCAGTCCGTCCCTGATATGCATAACTTCCCTATCAACGGTAATGGATTCCATGGCAATATGGGCCACCCTGAGGATGGTTCCCCCAGGCGTTTCATAGACGCCCCTCGATTTCATGCCCACATAACGATTTTCCACCATATCGATCCGGCCTACGCCGTTTCTACCACCGAGACCGTTCAGATGAGCTAAGAGATTGGCCGGTGACATTGTCTCACCATTCACAGAAACGGGATTTCCTTCCTTGAATTCAATTTCTACATAAGTGGGCATGTCAGGGGCTTTCTCAGGCGAAACCGAGAGCACAAACATATCTTCGAGAGGCTCGGCCCAGGTATCTTCAAGGATCCCGCCTTCAAAACTTATGTGCAGTAAATTCCGGTCGCTGGAGTAGGGTTTTTTCTTGGTTACAGGAACAGGAATACCTTTAGAGCGGGCATAATCCATCAGATCTTCCCTTCCCCTGAAATCCCAGGTTCTCCATGGCGCAATGATCTTGAGGCCCGGATCGAGCGCCATATAGGCAAGTTCAAACCGCACCTGATCATTTCCCTTCCCAGTGGCGCCATGGCTGACCGCATCGGCTCCCACTCTCTTGGCAACCGCGACCTGACCTCTCGCAATGAGCGGTCTTGCTAAAGATGTCCCTAAGAGATAAGTCGACTCATAGATCGCATTCGCCCTGAGTGCAGGCCACACAAAGTCCCCTACAAATTCCTCTTTCAGGTCATCGATTATAACATCGTCGGCCCCTGTTTCTAAGGCCTTTTCTCTGATGCCATCTATCTCTTCGGCCTGCCCAAGGTCAGCAGCATAGGCAACCACAGGGCATTCATAGATCTCCCTGAGCCATTTTAATATTACGGAGGTGTCAAGCCCTCCCGAATAAGCTAAAACAATTTTTTTAATTTTTTCACTCATCAGAACTCAAATCTCCTTATTAATATCCAATTTCCCCAGTATGCCGTCAAGCGCTTCTATCAACAGGTCGATCTCACCTTTTTGTACTATCAAAGGAGGCAGGAAACGGAGCACCTTTTCCTGAGCACAAATGATCAGAAATCCTTTCCTTAAACAGGCCTCCACCACCGGAGCGCCGGGGACTTTTAGTTCCATACCGAGGATAAGACCCATCCCCCTGACCTCTTTGATGAAGTCGTATCTCAGGACGAGTTCCTCTAATTTTCCTTTAAAGTACTCGCCCATCGCTTTTGCGTTCTCAATCCAGCCATCCTCCAAGAGACTCTGCACCACCGCTTCTGAAACAGCCGTCACCAAGGGGGTGCCTCCGAAAGTCGTGGCATGGCTCCCGGGCCCAAAGGCCGGACTCAATTTCTCAATTGAAAGCATTGCCCCAATCGGCAATCCATTCCCGAGGGCCTTGGCTAAAGTCATGATATCCGGTGTAACACCATAGTGTTCGTAGGCAAAAAATCTGCCCGTCCTCCCCATCCCCACCTGGACTTCGTCAAAAATCAAGAGCACATTGCGCTCGGTGCACAGGCTCCGGACCTCTTTCAAATACCCGGAATCCGGGCAGACAACTCCGCCTTCTCCCTGTATCGGTTCAAGAATAACCGCGCACACGGAATCATCCATTATTTGATCAAGGCCTTTGACATCATTGAATGAGGCAAACTTAAATCCCTCGAGCAGGGGATTAAACCCAAATTGGATTTTGCTCTGGCCCGTTGCAGAAAGGGTGGCCATTGTCCGGCCGTGGAAGGAGTTGTCCATGGAAATGATCATATGCCTGTCAGGACCAAACTTCTCATTGGCGTAACGCCGCGCTAATTTTATGGCCGCCTCGTTTGCCTCGGCCCCACTGTTGCAAAAAAACACCCTGTCCGCAAATGAGTTCTCCACCAAAAGTTGAGCCAATTCTACCTGAGGTTTTGTATAGTAAAGATTCGAAACGTGAACAAGTCTCTTTGACTGCTCTTCTAAGGCCCGGCTCACAACGGGGGAACTGTGCCCCAAGGCGCAAACTGCAATGCCCCCAACAAAGTCCAGGTACTCTTTCCCTGCCTCATCCCAAACCCGGCATCCTTCACCCCTGACCAATGCCACAGGAAAGCGGCCGTACGTCTGGAACATATACCTGTCTGCCAAACTCATAATTGAATCGTTTTGTAGATTGTCATTCATTATCCCATTCCTTATTTTTCAAATTATCTCCGTGCCCACCCCTATTTTAGTGAGGATCTCCAACAGAATGGCATGGGGCGCCCGTCCATCTATAATATGGGCCTTACCCACACCCGCAGCTAAGGCATCCAAACAACATTTTACTTTTGGTATCATCCCGCCTTTGATTGTTCCATCTCCAACCAACTCTCGAGCCTCTTCCACCTTCAAGGTTGAAATCAATGTGCCGTTTTCATCAAGCACCCCTTCAGTATCAGTTAGAAGCACCATTTTCCTGGCACTCAGGGAGGAGGCTATCTCACCGGCCACTAAATCTGCATTGATATTATATGTCTCCCCTTCCTTGCCTGAACCTACCGGGGCAATAACCGGGATAAAACCACTTTCCATAGTGGTAACGAGAATGCCATTGTCCACGGAGGTAATCTCGCCAACCATGCCCATATCGATTATTTCAGGGGCCTGATCCTCTCTCCCGCTCTTAAGATATTTCATTTTCTTAGCAGAGATCAGGCGCCCATCTTTTCCGGACAACCCTACAGCGCTTCCGCCGTTTTGGTTAATAAGGGTTACTATCTCTTTGTTGACCTTCCCGACCAAAACCATTTCCACCACATCCATGGTCTGCCTGTCGGTGACCCTCATGCCATCCACAAATTCTGACTCGATGGAAAGCCTCTTAAGAAAATTACCAATCTGCGGCCCCCCCCCATGGACAACCACAGGGTTCATTCCCACATATTTCATTAGGATGACATCTAAGGCAAAATCGCGTTTCAACTTCTTATCCACCATGGCATGGCCGCCATATTTTACAACAATGGTAGCCCCGTTGAATCGCCGAATATATGGAAGGGCCTCGATCAATACCCTGGCCCTGTCTATGTGAGTTGTCATACAACGTTCCAGATAAAGATTTAGGAGTTTAATTTACAGAATGTACCTGCTCAGGTTTTCGTCCTCTAATATGTCGGCCAGTTTATCCGTCACATAGTCCTTATTAATAGTCACATCCTTTGTAGTCATATCCGGGGCATCAAAAGAGATTTCATCCACCAATTTTTCCATCACCGTATGGAGACGACGGGCCCCGATATTTTCAGTGCGCTCGTTTACCTTACTGGCCATTCCGGCGATCTCTGTAACGGCAGATTCCTCAAATATCAGATCGATACCTTCAGTGGCAAGAAGGGCCTTGTATTGTGTAATTAAAGCGTTTTTAGGTTCCAATAAAATCCTGATAAAGTCTTCCATAGAAAGGGAATCAAGCTCCACCCTGATGGGAAATCTTCCCTGAAGCTCTGGTAGCAAATCAGAAGGCTTACTCACATTGAAGGCGCCTGCTGCAATGAACAGGATATGATCCGACTTAACCATCCCATATTTTGTGGCAACGGTGGAGCCCTCAACAATAGGCAGGAGATCCCTCTGCACCCCTTCACGTGACACATCCGGGCCATGTGAAAATTCAGAACCCGCCACCTTGTCTAATTCGTCCAGGAAGATTATCCCGTTTTGTTCTGTAATCGTGACGGCCTTTTCTATCACCTTATCCATGTCTATCAGCCGTTGTGATTCCTCCTGGAAAATAATCTCCATTGCCTCGGGGATCTTCACCCGCCTCTTCTTTTTCTTAGTGGGCAACATATTCCCAAAAATTTCCTTTACATTAAACTCCATCTCCTCAAGCCCTGCACTGGAGAAAATCTCCACCATAGGCATGTTGCTGTTGGCTACTTCCAGCTCCACAAACCGTTTGTCTAATTTCCCGCTTCTCAGCATTCGCCGCAACTTCTCACGGGTGGTAATTTCTGCCTTGTCGGGTTTAACCACCTCTAAGACACGTTCCTTCTCCTCCTCCTCTTCCTCATGAACCTCTGCACTTTTTTTCGGCAAGAGTATATCAAGCAATCTCTCCTCTGCTAACTCCTTAGCCTTTGACTTGACAATCTCCTGCTCCTCCTTTTTGGCCATGTTTACTGCCAGCTCAGTCAAATCCCTGACCATTGACTCCACATCCCGACCTACGTAGCCCACCTCGGTAAATTTGGTGGCCTCTACCTTCAGAAAGGGTGAATTGGCAAGGCGAGCCAACCGCCTGGCGATCTCGGTCTTACCCACCCCGGTGGGTCCGATCATAATGATATTTTTTGGCGCGATCTCATCCCTGAGTTCTGGAGTAACCTGCTGTCTTCTCCACCTGTTTCTCAGAGCGATAGCTACGGAACGTTTTGCCCGATCCTGCCCAATAATATATTTATCCAACTCCGATACAATTTCTCTCGGCGTCAACACCTCAACAAGCTGGTCTTCTTCTGCAACATCCTTTTCCATTCTCACCTCATAACTGATGCCTAAGCATCAAGTTTACATACATTAATCTGATCATTGGTATAAAGGCAAATTGAGGCGGCAATCTTCATGGCCTCAAGGGCAATGGTAGCTGCGTCAAGATCGGAATGCGCCACCAAGGCCTGCGCGGCTGATTGAGCAAAGGGCCCACCCGACCCGATAGCGGCAACCGACTGGTCAGGTTCGATTACATCCCCAGTTCCTGAGATTACAAGCATGTGTTCCTTATCCATGGCAAGCAGAAGGGCCTCTAACTTCCGTAGTATCTTGTCCGTTCTCCAATCCTTTGCCAGTTCGACAGCGGCTCTGGTCAAGTTCCCATTATAGGTCTCCAACTTTCCCTCCAACCTCTCGCACAGGTTGAAGGCATCAGCAGACGCCCCCGCAAACCCTACCAACACACTATCTTTGTACATGCGTCGGATTTTTGTGGCCTTATGCTTCATAATGGTCTCACCAAGCGTTACCTGCCCATCCGCTGCCATTACACACTCCCCATCCTTCATTACAGCAAGAACAGTAGTGGCCCTAAGTTTATTTGAATCACCTCGTATCATCGATTAATCCTCGATCAAATAGTTAGAAGTGCCTAAAGTTTCAAGTGCCTAAAGTTGTGGTACGCCTACGGCGATCCAATCTAAAAAAGAAATCTTGTTTCGGCCAATAGTCGATCCGGTGTCTAAAATTGACAGGCTTCCTTAACTTTAGGCACTTTGAACTCCAAACTCCAAACTTTCTCTGCTAACTACGCGGGTGCGCCTTATCATATACCTCCATGAGCCTGTCAAGACTGACATGGGTATATTTTTGCGTAGTTGATAAGCTTGTATGCCCCAAAAGCTCCTGAACCGAGCGAAGATCGGCGCCCCCGTCCAACATGTGTGTAGCAAAGGTATGCCTCATGGAGTGAGGGCTGATCTCATAGATCAGGCCAGTCTCTTTAACATATTTTTTGACTACCCTTCCAATGCTTCGCGTCGAAAGACGACCGCCCCTAAAATTGATAAAGAGAGGGCTATTCTCCAACAGCCCCCCGCTCTTCTTCCTCAAATATTGAGTAGCATCTAAGTATTCCTGCACAGCTAACATCGCCTGCCGCCCAATAGGCACAACCCTCTCCCGATCTCCTTTGCCTGTGACTTTAATGAGGCCTTCATCAAAATCGATGCTGGATATGTTCAGGCCCTCAAGTTCTCCTGCCCTGATTCCGCAGGAATAGAGCACCTCGAGGAGGGCCAGATCTCTCAGCCCGAGGGGTTTTTTACGGTCAGGCCTCTCAAGGAGCCTAAAGATATCATCAACTGGAAGATAGGTGGGCACGTACTTTTCGAGTTTGGGCGTCGCTATATCTGCCGCCGGATTCCCTTTATTTAAACCCTGTTTTTCTAAAAAAAGAAAAAAAGAGCGAACAGCAGAAAGTTTGCGGGCAATGGACGAGCGCCTCAGTCTCCCATAAAGACTCCCCACATAGGTTCTTATGATTAAAGGGTCAATCGCCTCAACTTCACAATCTCCCGTGCTCTCTGTATGAGATAAATATCCGGTTGAGGCCAGAAATTGCGAAAATTGCCCGAGGTCATTAAGATAATTCCTTATTGTATGTTGAGAGTAACCCTTCTGATCCCTCAGAAAAACGATGAAAAGCTCTATGGCATTATCAACCAACAAGATGGATATAACCCGCCTTTCCCGGATAACCCATTGAGACCTTTGAAAAACGCCCCCTTTCTTAACGATCCGCATCCGTAACTTTTAAACATAACACATTTCCTCAAATTGGCAATTAAAAAATACCGGGCCAAATTCTTGGCTTGACTTCAATTCAACTGTTGGTGTAAATATTATGTTTTTGTTTTTCTCCCTCAACCGTACATACAAAATCAGATTCATCAGGAAAGGGTCACTAATATGGATAAAAAGTCTGAACAATTGAGAAATATAGCTCTCATCGCGCATGGGGGCTCCGGGAAAACATCCTTGGCCGAGGCCATGCTGTTTAATGCAAAGGCTACCACAAGGCTTGGCAAGGTAGACGACAGCACCTCTAATTTTGATTTTGAACCGGAGGAGATAAAAAGAAAGGCTACCCTGAGCACCTCTTTTCACCACTGCGACTGGAAAAAGCATATTATAAATATCATTGACACACCGGGCGATGATAATTTCCTTTCTGACGCCAAGTTATCCCTGCAGGCGGCGGACGGGGCCATAGTTGTCATTGATGCCACGTCAGGAGTGAAAGTCGGCACAGAAAAGGTGTGGGCCTTTGCAGATGAACAGCAGCTCCCGAGAATAATCTTTATTAACAAAATGGACAGAGAAAGGGCGGATTTCTATAAGATCGTGAAAGAGGTGTCCGAGGTTTTTGAGATGAAGGTAACGCCTCTGTTTCTCCCCATAGGCGCAGAAGACAGCTTTGCAGGTTTGATCGACCTCATAAAAAGGCAGGCGTACACTTACAGTAAAGACGGCAGCGGCAAATTCGAAAACTCCGAAACACCGGCAGACATGGAGGAGACCGTCAACGAGTGGCGTGAAAAAATGATCGAGAATATCGTGGAAGTAAATGATGATCTTATGGAGAAATACCTTGAAGGGGAAGATCTTTCTGATCAGGAGATAGGAGAGACTCTTGCCCGGGGTATTGAATTGGGGATAGTGGTCCCGATCGTATGCGGCTCAGCTCTTTTGAATATGGGTGTTTCTCAGCTTATGAACCTGATCGTGCAGGGGATCCCCTCACCCCTTCAAAGCCCAGTCAAGAAAGGGACTGCACCGGGAGGTGAGGAGGTCATTGAAAGGGAGTCCACCCCAGATTCTCCTTTTTCTGCGCTTGTCTTTAAGACGGTTGCAGATCCCTTCGCCGGCAAACTCACACTCTTAAGAGTCCTTTCCGGCACTGTTCAATCCGATTCGACGGTTTACAACGCCAATAAAGAGGTCAAGGAAAAATTTGGCCAACTTCTAATCATCGAGGGTAAAAAGCAAAAACCTGTTGAGATGGCCGGTCCCGGAGATATTATAGCCATAGCCAAGCTCAAAGAAACCGCCACCGGCGATACCCTGTGTTCTGCTGATGATCCCATCATTTACAAGCCAACTGAGGGGCTTCCAGCAGTCATATCCTATTCGATTACGGCAAAAGTGAAAGGGAGTGAGGACAAAGTTTTTTCCTCATTTGCTAAACTTCTCGAAGAAGATACTACCTTAAAATTAGAAAGAGACTCCGCCACATCCGAGGTCATCCTGTCCGGCACAGGTCAGATACACTTAGAAACAACCTGCGAAAAGTTAGCAAGAAAATTCGGTGTAGAGGTAAATTTAAACCCCGTAAAGGTGCCCTATAGAGAAACCATTAAAAAGCCTGCCAAAGGAGTGGTCTACCGCCACAAAAAACAATCTGGGGGCAGGGGGCAATTTGCCGAAGTGCATTTCGATGTGTCTCCATTAGAGTCGGATGCGGGATTTCAGTTCGAGGAGGCCCTAACAGGGATGAACGTTCCCAGGAATTTTGTCCCGGCCGTTGAAAAAGGCCTCAATGAATCTCTCACGAGCGGCACTCTCGGAGGTTATCCGGTCGTTGACCTGAAAGTGCGTTTCTACGACGGAAAATCCCATGAGGTGGATTCCTCTGAAATGGCCTTTAAGATAGCAGCGAGCATGTGTCTGAAAAAGGCCATCCAGGAGGCAAACCCGACCCTCCTGGAGCCGATTATGAAAATGGAAATCATTGTCCCGGAAGATGTCATGGGTGATGTAATGGGTGATCTTAACGGCAGACGCGGGAGGGTCCTTGGCATGGATTCACAGGGCAAATATCAGGTCATCAAGGCTCAGGTGCCCATGTCCGAAGTCCTCAAATACGCATTGGACCTCAATTCCATATCCGGCGGTCGGGGAACATTCCGAATGGAACACTCCCATTATGATGAAATGCCCGCTCAGTTAGCAGAAAAAGTAACCGCCGCAGCCCGGGAAGAGGATTAGACACAGAGGATGCAGAAAGAGATCAGGGCCGGGGTCCTTACTATCAGCGATAAAGGCGCCAAAGGATTAAGAGAGGATGAAAGTGGCGAAATCATTCTCCGAATGCTTGAAGAGTTCGGTCTTAGGGTCGTGAAGAGGGAAATCATTCCCGACGACCGGCAGCAGATTGCGGATACCCTTATTATGTGGGCGGATAAAGACGGTCTGGCCCTGATCATTACATCCGGAGGCACAGGCCTCAGCCCCACAGACGTTACACCCCAGGCCATGGAACAGGTAATCGATTACCAGGTCCCTGGCATGGCAGAGGCAATGAGGGCTGCAAGCCTCAAAAAAACCCCTCACGCCATGATCTCCAGGGCAATGGTCGGGGTTAGAAACTCTTCTCTCATCATTAACCTTCCCGGCAGCCCTCGAGGCGCTGAAGAAAATCTTTCGGTAGTATTGCCAACCTTAGATCACGGCCTTTCAAAACTGGCAGGGGATACTACGGACTGCGCAGTCTAATTAGTGTATGAATTGAATAACTCTTCCCTATTTCATAATCATAATCATAATCGTAATCTTACTCAAAACGATTATGATTATGAGTACGATTAAGATTATGATAGCCGCTCAACCCAGGTATTAATATCCCGAACCCACTTTGGAGTAATTTCGAACCATGCAAACTGCAACCCTTCATAGGAATATCATCCAACGTCTGTTCGGAATATGTGCCACCAAGCAACCATCGGATGAGGGTTGCTGGACCTTTGAAGACAAAAAAGTCATCGTAGATCTTACCCGCGCTCCGGAACTCAGTAACCCTGACGGGGCCATACGTCTTGAAAAAAAGAAAGGTCTTTCGGAACGTGTCATAGTTATCCATGGGCATGATAGGACCTACCATGCCTTTAGCAACCGTTGTAGTCATGCCGGGCGGCGTCTGGATCCGGTTCCCGGAGCACAACAGGTGCAGTGTTGCAGCATCGGCAAATCCACTTTTGACTATGGAGGGAAGAGACTTTCCGGCTCGGCGAAGAAACCTGTTGGCATTCATGCTGTCACACTTGAAGATGACAAGTTAGTGATAGAGGTGAAGGTATAAGGCGTAAGGCGCAAGGCGTTAGGCGTTAGGCGTAAGGAACTTAACGAACATCCAGGATCGATTATCCAATATCCAGTATCCCCAAAACATCCAGATGCCTAATTA